>NZ_JBATWY010000108.1:0-6811 GCF_049672945.1 Haloferula sp.
GCCGCCATCAGCCTCCTCGCCGTCGTCGCCATCGGAGCCTCTCTTTCGAGTTGCGCCACCAGCAATGCCCAGATTGATGAAAGCGTCGCGATCAACGCGGGCTTCAAGACCATCACCCCGAAGACCGTGTCGCTTGTGGGGTCGGTCCTTGAATTTTGCATTTAGCCGGTTTCTTACGACAGAGCTAGTAGTTTTGAATAGCCTCCGTATCCCGCTTCGGAATGCTCCCTTCTCCGCTTCGGCCGTCAGCTACGGTGTAAGCACCAAACCGGAAGAGGGTGCTTGCGCCAGCTACGCTGCCATCCAATAAATGGCGATCACTGAGAAGTTGCCGAAGATGATGCCAGGCAAACGGTAGACAATGGTGTGGCGGGATAGAATCGTCGGAAGACCAGGGGACTGAGGCGGTTGTCCGGCGGTCGTGACGGGGCGGATCATGGGGGCGGATTGGCTCTGGCGATCGATGGACCCACGAACTGGCTCGCGCGATTTGGCCCGGAGTGAAGGCTGGGGGCGGCGATTCGGCTTCCCGAGGAACCGCCGAAACGCTAAACGCGGTATGCATGGTGACGGTCTGCGAACAGCCCCCACGAATCTCCGCTCCCCAAGCGGAAGTGACCCGGGCCTTGCGCCCCCCGACCCACCCGAGGACGATCCACCGACCGGAAACGCGCCGAAAGCCCCCAATCCGCCACCCAAACCGAAAACGGGTGGGGCTTTTCTTAATTCATTGGTAAGCGCCCAACAGAACCCCCCTATCCAGAATCCGCGTAGATGCCATAGGCTACGGATCTATGGCATCTACTTCTGAAACCTCTGCTACTTCCAACATCATCACGAGCGACCGGGTCGGCCGGACATGTTCCAGCGACTCGTACAAGGCCGAGGTCGTGGCGGTCTGTGTCGAATTCCATCGCGAGCAGCTCGGCAGCGGTGAGAAAAGCGTGCCAAAGCGCTACTACCTGACCAGCCATGAGCCCGACGCCAAACGTCTCCAGCAACTCATCCGCCAGCACTGGTCGATCGAGAACCAGTGTCATTGGGTCCTGGATGTCACCCTTGACGAAGACCAGTGCCGCGCCCGCAAGGACCACGCGGCGCAGGGCCTCGCCATGTTACGCAAAGTCTGCCTGTCGCTGCTCAAGCAAGACACCAGCATCAAGGACAGCCTGCGCGGCAAACGCTACCAGGCCGCGCTCGATGAAACAGTCCTTGAGGGCATCCTGTTCCCAGAATCCCCAAAGTGAGGTCGCCCTGCCCGCCCCGATGGCCGGGCTGACTTCTTCATCGACGAACCGGCGGAATTTCTCCAACTTTTTGCCCCAATGAAAACACTCACGCGCATTTTCCCCGTCGTCCTGATCGCCAGCTGCGCCAGCACCACCGATCCCACTCCGGAACAGGCCTTTCGAATGGCCGATAAAGACAATGACGGAGTCGTCGGCCGACAAGAAGTCGTCGACCTGACCATCGCGAATGCCTTCAAAAACTACGACGCCAATGGCGACGGATTTGTCGATCAGGCGGAATACCTCGAATCGGGAGGCACTGTGGAAAAGTTCAAATTGATCAACAAGTCGGGCAGCGGCAAGGTTTCACTGGAAGAGGCCCAGGCCAATCCCCTCATCTTCAATACTTTCGCCGTGAGCTTTGACGAGGCCGATGTGAACAAGGATGGCAAAGTCACCTACTCGGAATATCAGGTCTATCTCGCAAAGCGCGACGCCGCCGTTCGCTGATCCGTCTAACACCCGCTTCATGCCTTGCCGGATCTCCGGCACGCATGAAGCGACATCAGTCAGACGGATACCAACTTTCCAGAACCAGACATCTTCCTTCTCGAATCGGCAAGCTTTCCACTGCAGTCCACGTTCATGAGGAAAGTCCTCCGCTTCTTTCCATGTCTTGCCGTCATTCTAACGGCACACGCCGTCGAACCCGGCACCCAGGAACTGGCGGTCAATCCTGACGACATCGCCTCGGAGCTGATTGCACGCGACCAACTGGCGGGCCAATGGTCATTTCCTCTGTTTGAAGAGTGGACCATCGCTCGCAAGAAGATCCAGGCAGAGACCGGACTCAGCTGGACAGCCAGCTACTATGCCGTCGGCCTTGGCTCGTTCCTCGGCAATGGTGTGCCCGTCGGAGCCTCGGGTGATTTCACGTTTCAAGGTATCTGGAAGCCGGGTTATCGATGGGTGGACAACCCCACCGAACTCCGCTTTCGCATCCGCTATCGGCACGAAATCGGACCCACCTCGGCCGCGGAGCTCGGGCCGGAAATCGGAGCGCTCTGGGGAGTCGTCGATGGCTTCAGCAACAGCGGTCTCGAAACCCCCGACTTCTTCCTCCGTCACCAATTCAAGGATCCGAATATCGAGCTGCGGTACGGCCAGCTCAGCATCGATTCGCAGTTCGGCGGCAATCAACTCGCCAGCTCGAAGCAGTTTTTCCTCAACCAGGGTTTTGCCAGCGATCCCGCGGTCGCCTTCCCACGGTTCGGGGCCGGCTTCACCGCACTGCTTTCCCTCGACAACGGCTTCAGCGCGGGATTCGGAGCTTCGACCGTCCAAGGAACCCAGACCGGCGATCAGGTCAGTCTCGACTTCGGATCCGGAGCCTTCTTCACGGCCCTTCAGTTGGCCTACGACTACCAGGATCACGATGACCTCGCGCGGCGTTTCCAATGGCTCGTCTGGCAGAGCGACGCCGTGGAGGACGCCGGACGCCCGAGCGGATACGGCTTCTCCCTGACCTACGAACAGGCTTTCAGCGAAGCCGGCGAGAAGGGTTTCGCACGCTTTTCCTGGTCAGACGGAGGCGCGGCGTCCCTCGACTACCTCCTCACAGCCGGCTACGCGCGTCCTTGCGGCGAAAAGGATCTCGCAGGCATCGCGGCGGGTATCGGACGGGGTTCGGACTCCGAAAAGGAAATCCAAGCGGTCTTTGAGGCATTCTACCGCTGGCATGCAAGGGACAACCTTCAGATCACGCCGGACGTCCAGCTGCTGGTCGGCGAGGGATTCACCAGCGGTCCCGGAATTCGCGTGGTGGCGGGTGTCCGATTCGGCATCACTTTTTAACGCCCCAAACAATCTCTTTAATTATTCCAGAGGCTCGCCACCTGTGCCAATTCTCATGAGACCCGTATCGAAGATCCTCCTGTCCGTCCTGATGGCGGCAACCACCCACGCCGCCGACCCTCTACCCTCTTGGAACGACACCTCTCCAAAAAAGGCGATCATCGAGTTCGTCAAGAGCGTCACCACCAAAGGCTCGGCGGACTTTGTTCCGGCCCCTGAACGCATCGCCACTTTCGACAATGATGGCTGCCTCTGGGCCGAGCAGCCGATGTATTTCCAGGCGTTTTTCATCTTCGACCGGATCAAGCAACTCGCGCCCCAGCATCCCGAGTGGAAAACCGAGGAGCCCTTCGCGTCCGTGCTGAAAGGCGACCACAAAGGCGCGCTCGCCGGGGGCGAAGAAGCCCTGATCAAAATGACCATGGCCACCCACACCGGCATGACCACGGATGAGTTCAACGAGATCGCTACCGACTGGGTCACCACCGCCAAGCACCCCGAAACCGGCAAGCTCTACACCGAAATGGTCTATCAACCGATGCTCGAGCTCCTCGCCTATCTTCGTGCGAATGATTTCAAAACCTTCATCGTCTCGGGCGGCGGGATCGACTTCATGCGCCCCTGGACCGAGCGCGTCTACGGCATCCCACCGGAGCAGGTCGTTGGTAGCAGCGTGAAGACCAAATTCGAAATGCGCGATGGCGAGGCCGTGGTGATGAGAATTCCGGAACTCAACTTCATCGATGACAAGGAAGGCAAACCCGTCGGCATCCAGACCCACATCGGACGACGCCCGATCTTCTCCGCCGGCAATTCCGACGGTGACCTCCAGATGCACCAGTGGACCCAAGCCGGCGACGGACCGCGCTTCAGCCTCTACGTCCACCACACCGATGCCGAGCGCGAGTGGGCCTACGATCGTGACTCGCACATCGGCCGCTTCGACAAAGGCCTCGATGAGGCCAAGGCCAAAGGCTGGACTGTCGTCGACATGAAGAATGACTGGAAGGTCGTCTTCCCGGAGTAAGCCCTGTTCAGATCCTTCGTCTGAACTCACCTCTCCATCCGCGGGAAGCCTCCTGCTACCACCCGAGTTCGCGCTCCCTTTGCTCTGTTTGCTCCTGCTTCTTCTGCTCGCTTTCGAAAGGAGTATGAACCACCGGCTCCTGATAAATCACCTGGCCCGAGCCATCCGTCACCGTCTCCTCCGTCACACAGCTGCTTAGACAAAACGCCGAAAGCGCGACCAAGGCTCCTGACAGGCATTTCCCGATTCGTTGAACTGATGCATGTTTCATCGCGGCAACTTAAGGCAATCCCTTTTGCTTCGACAAGCTCCGGACGCGGAATTTCTCACTTCGCCAAGCTGCAGATTGCCAGTGGCCGGGTCTTGGCTCGATCTCTCCCTCGACTCCTACCTCTCCATGTCCACCCTCGACGATTGGCCCATTTCCCTCGTCTTCGCGCTGATCGTCGATCTTGACCGCCCGTTCCGCACGCTCTTCGAGCGATCCCAGGACATCACGGCAAAGTTTCTCGCTTAAAAAAATGCAGGCTGACACGGCGGAGGAGGCGTTCTTCGCCGGCGCCCATGCATGAATGAGATGCCTGCATCCGATCACGATGCACCAGGGTTATCGCGGCGATCAGAATTTTGCAATTCACGGAACGGGAACTTGTCCCTAGGGATAGGGGTCGCCTTGACGACTCAAACCATGAAACTCCGTAAAATTCCGCTTATCCTCGGGGGCATCCTTTCGTTTGCCGCCACCGCCTTCGCTCAGGACAAGAAGCCCAACATCCTCATCATCTGGGGTGACGACATCGGCTGGTTCAACATCAGCGCCTACAACATGGGCATCATGGGCTATCGGACGCCGAACATCGATCGAATCGCCAATGAAGGCGCCCTCTTCACCGACTGGTATGGGGGCCAAAGCTGCACCGCCGGCCGCGCCGCCTTCATCACCGGCCAGTCGCCGATCCGCACCGGCCTGACCAAGGTCGGCCTGCCCGGCGCTCCGGAAGGCATGCAGAAGGAAGATCCGACCATCGCCACCCTGCTCAAGGCCCAGGGCTACATGACCGGCCAGTTCGGCAAGAACCACCTTGGCGACCGTGACGAAATGCTGCCAACCGAGCACGGCTTCGACGAGTTCTTCGGCAATCTCTATCACCTCAATGCTGAAGAGGAACCCGAGAATCCCGACTACCCGAAGGATCCCGAATTCAAGAAAAAGTTCGGCCCGCGTGGTGTGATCAGCTCGACGGCAGACGGCAAGATCGAGGACACCGGCCCACTGACCAAGAAGCGTATGGAGACCGTCGATGAGGAGGTCACGACCCGCGCCATCGACTTCATGGACCGCGCCAAAAAGGCCGACAAGCCCTTCTTCCTCTGGTGGAACTCCACCCGGATGCACGTCTGGACCCACCTCAAACCCGGGGCTGAGGGCAAGACCGGCCTCGGAATTTATCCCGACGGCATGGTCGAACATGACGGCCACGTCGGACAGCTGCTCGACCACCTGAAGGAACTCGGCCTCGAGGAAAACACCATCGTGATGTACTCGACCGACAACGGAGCCGAAATGATGACCTGGCCCGATGGTGGCACCACGATGTTCCGCGGCGAAAAGAACACCAACTGGGAGGGTGGCTACCGCGTTCCGACCCTCATCCGCTGGCCTGGCGTGATCAAGCCCGGCACCATCGTCAACGACATCGGATCCCACGAGGACATGCTACCCACACTGCTCGCAGGAGCAGGGAACACCACCGTCAAAGAAGATCTCTTGAAGGGACTCAAGGTCGGAGACATGGACTATAAGGTCCACATCGACGGCTACGACCTCATGCCCTCGCTCAAGAGTGGTGCCGAGTGGCCGCGCAAAGAGTTTCTCTACTGGACGGATGACGGCAGCGTCGCCGCCCTTCGCTACAACAATTGGAAGATGGTCTTCCTCGAACAGCGGGGTCACGGCTTCGACGTCTGGCAGGAGCCCTTCGTCGAGCTTCGCCTGCCGAAACTGTTCAACCTGCGGACCGACCCCTTCGAGCGCGCCGATCATGAGGCGATGGGCTACCCCATGTGGCGAATGGAGCGTGCCTTCCTCATCGCACCCGCGGCCGCCTATGTCGGACAGTGGCTGCAGAGCTTCAAGGAATTCCCACCACGCCAGGAGCCGGGTAGTTTCAACCTGAGCAAGGTCATGGAAGCCGTCACCGCTGGTGCCAAGGGTAGCGGAAACTGATCCTGCAAACCCTATTTCTCAGCCGGCCTCGATTCAGTTCGAGGCCGGCTTTTTCGTTCCGGGCAGGCAATTCACTACACTTGCCCTTCCCGGTCCCCGCCCGCCATGCTACGCCCCTCCCCCATGAAGAAGGCCGCTCTCACCACCCTGACCATCGTCCGCCGAACCCTCGGTTACGGCTTGCTTGTGACCTTCGTTTCGCTGGCTTCCATCGCAGTCTACGTCCTCAACCAACGCCCGCAACTCAACCTCTGGCAGGAAGTCGATCTCGACGAGGAGTTCGACGAAAAGTCCGACATCACCGACTTCAAAAGCTACCTGGAACTCGAAGACCGCCTCTTCAAGCAACTCGAAACCGAGGTCTATGCCAACACACCCCCGGGAGGTCCGACCGACATCAACCGCTTCCGAAAAGGCAGCATGATGGACCCGACCAGCTTCCAGACCAACTGGAACCGGAGCTTCGAATGGACG
>NZ_JBATWY010000109.1:0-6110 GCF_049672945.1 Haloferula sp.
CCCGAAGGTCGGGAGGCAACAACATGGGCGAATCGTGGTCGATATTGACGAACTTGGCTGCCATGCCCCGAGCATAGCAGCCGCTATCCAATTCGTCACTGGTCTAAGTCCGACAGACTGCTAGGAAATTGCTTTTGGCGGGCGGCTCCTGAACCAGCCGTTGGGCCGGACCAGAGGGCGGGGAAAAGGGGGTTGACACCTGCGACAAGGTCGGCATCCGTTAGGTCAAGCTCTTCGACGATCTCCATGCAGGGTTCGTTGCGGATGCGCATGACCGAGGAGACACCCAGCTCCCGCATCTCGTGGAAAAATCCGTATTCCAAGCCATAGTATACCACCGCGCATCAGGATTTGTGAAAACCGGAGGGGGCTGGAATCCCCCTGAACGGCCTGGGGCCAGAGTCCCCAGCCACATTCCTGCCCAGCCATTTCACAAATCGTGATGCGCGGCAGTATAGTTCACGGATTCAGGATTTCGACTTACTTTATCGATGGCCTCCCTGAATCATGTAAACACATGATGGACGGTTGTTGGTCACCTGTTACAAAAGAGGTCGATTTCTCGTGGAACTCGCTCTGCCAAGCATTCGGTGCGCGGCAGGGCCCCACCGACGCAAACAGCCCCCTGAAACCCATGGCTCCAGAAAACCTTAGCATGCCCCCCACACTACACGGTGCTGGGGAGTGGCAGTGCGGGTGCCTAGAGCGGCTCTCACAACGCCAATGGTGCGTGTGGGCATCAAAGCGCACCGCACCCGCGAACGACTTCGCTTGGGAGTCAGCCAAAAGAAAGCCGGAAAGGCGATTTGCTGGCAAATGGTAGATTTCTAAAGGCAATGGAAACATCGCTTTTGATAATGGACAACTGAAGGGATCAAAAACTCAAAAAGACCAAAAAATGAAAAAGCATAAAAATACCGGAATCGGAGTGGCCTCACTATTGCTGATGGCGACGGCGAGCGTGCAGGCACTGGGCATTAATTTTATCGGCGTTGCTCCAACCGATCCGTCATGGACCAACACGGAAAACTGGTTTGACGGCGTCGTTCCCGGCACGAGCGGAGCATTTGCAGATCAAGGTCAATTCTTCGGTGCGACTGACATCGCGGAGATCAACGATCCTCTCACCACGGGAAGTGCCGTCGATTTGTTGATGCGCAATCTGGGCAAGCTCACCATTAACGCCGATACGGACAAGTTGCGCATATTGAGCATTGGAACCACGGGAGCCACCCCGGGTTTTGGCACCTTTGTCAAGCAAACCGCAGGGACAACAAGCGCGAGAGAGATTACCCTCGGAACGGATGACGCTAATGGCGGACTCTACGAGGTGTCGGGTTCTGCTCAGCTTGGGCTAAGTCGGTTCCTGACGATCGGTGCCAACGGTAAATTCTCCCTGATCGGCAGCAACGCTTCCGCTAGTCTGACTGACGCAACCCTCGGAAACCTCACGATGCTGACCACCGGGATTCTCAGCTTTACTTTCGATGAAACGGGTGTCGGAGCGGTCACCGTAGCCGCGACCTTCACAGTCGATGCGGCCGCCTCGGTGCTTGAGATTGACGGCTCTCTCTATGGAGGCGGGATTGGATCTTTCACCTTGGTTGATTCAGCTTTCATGGACGGCTCGTTCGACCCAGCGAATTACACGGTTACAGGATTGGGTGTTGAGAATGTCGATTGGTCCCTGACACAGGAGACCGACGGCGACCTCGTCCTGAATGTGCTTACCGAGGAAGCTGCCAGCACGATCCAGCTGACCATCTCCGCGAACGGCTCCAATCCCGGCAACTACGACTTCAGCTGGACCAGCCAAGACGGCAAGCTCTACGACCTGGTCAGCAGCACCGATCTCGCGACTCCCATCAGCACTTGGTCGGTATGGGAGGGCAATGCCGACATCGCAGGCACTTCGCCGTCCAACGGCCTCACCAACGTACCCGGCGGGGGAAATACGACCCGCTTCTTTGCAGTGATCGAGAAAGATCCAGCCCCCTTGTAAAGCGCCGACTTCGAAACGGCGATACCAGAAAAAGAAAGAAAACGAAACCCAAATGAAACAAATGAAACAAATGAAACAAATGAAACAAATCGGAATTGGAGTTGGCACGCTATCGCTAATGGCGGCAGTGGGTGCACAGGCTGCTACCATTAACTTTGTTGGAGTGCCTCCCACCAGCCCGTCCTGGAATACCGCAGCGAACTGGCAAGGCGGCGTCGTTCCCGGCAACGGCGCGGATGCTGCAGATATTGCCGCGTTTTTCGGCGGGACTGATATTTCCACGATCGATGCAGAGATGGCTGGAGACAAAATTGTCGACCTTCTCATGCGTAACTCGGGGAAGCTCACCATTGACAACGATACGACGCAGCTCAGGGACATGAGCATTGGCACCACGGGTGCGACAGCGGGTTTTAGCACCTTCGTTAAGCAGATTTCCGGAACAACCAGCGCAAGAAATATCACCCTCGGGACGGATGATGCCAATGGTGGATTGTATGAGCTTTCGGGCAGTAGCACACTTACGCTGAGTGGAAACATGACGATAGGTGCCAACGGTAAGTATTCCATGCTCGGCAGCAACGCTTCCGCTGCACTGACGACTGGAGACCTCACGATGTTGACAACGGGGATTCTCGACTTTGTGTTCAGTTCAGTTGGTGTTGGATCGATTGCCGTAGGTGACGCCTTTACCGTAGATCCCACCAATTCGCTGCTCACCGTTGACGCCAGTCTTTATAGCGGCGGTCCTGCATCGTTCACCTTGGTGAATGCCGCGTCCATGTCCGGATCGTTTGGCTCAGGTAACTACACGGTCACCGGATTGGGAGTTGAGAATACGGATTGGACCTTGTCACAGGGAGTGGGCGGTGACCTCGTCCTGAACGTGATCCCTGAACCAGGTACGCCAAGTCTCATTGCAAGCATGGGCGTTGCGTTCCTGTTTATCCGCCGCCGTTTCAAGAGCTAGGCTCTTCATGACTTCCTCTCAATGGAGAGGTTTCGACGGGCAGGGGTCTTCGGCCCCTGCCCGTTCTATTTCAACCGCTTGACTTCTCCATACCCTTCTTGGGATCGAAGGGATACTCGGCTTGACTGCTTCCGGGATAGGGCCGCCCGACCCGATGGTCGGACGACGCCCCCCACTGATCCGGACGAGCGCAATTGACGCATCCGGTTCCTCGGGGTTGTGGTTTCATTACATACTGGAGTGAACTATGCGAGCCGGGATAAGAGGAAACACCCTCAGCATTCCCTGGAACTTTTCCCAGTTCGGGCTGCTGCTACGGTTGCGCCGCTGAAGCCACCTGCGCCACAACTTTGCCACCTCACACCGCAGCTGTGACAGCATGCGAATGTTTCCAGTGACTCCGTAGTAGCCGTCATGACCCCGCAGCTTCTCGTTGAGTTTTCGCTGCTGCTCTTTCATCGGCAGGTGACAGTGTTCCATCCCCCACTTCTTGAGCGCTTGCAGCGTCCGTCGGAACCGCCCCTTGGCGGTCTTCTTCTTCACCACCTGATTGCCCTTCTGTGATTTCCCCCAATAGTGGGTGAAGCCTAGGAAGTCGAAGGTCTCCGGTTTCTCACCGACTCCTCCAGTCCGCGATGGCCGCCCGAAGCGCACCAACCGCGTTTTCTCAGTATTGATCTCCAGCCCGAAACGAGCAAACCGCTTTGCGATCACCCGCTGGACTTTATGAACATCCTCCAGTCGCTCGAAACCCATGACAAAGTCATCGGCATATCGCACCATGAAGGTCTTCCCTTGACACGCGGGCTGAACGGATTCTACGAACCATTTGTCCAACACCTCATGCAGATAGATGTTACTGAGCAGTGGTGAATACCGCGGAGCGGGATGGACAGGAGCGAAGCGACGTGCCCCGAAGGGGTGCGAGCCGTGGGGCGGCGAGCATCAAATCACCCCACCTTGGGGTGTACCTTCCTCCGGGTAACTCACTTCCTCTTTCTCCCACACGCCCGCCTTCAGCCATTTGCCGATCAGGCGGTTCATTACTCCATCTTGCACCCGACGGCTCAAAAATTCCTGCATCTGCCGATGATCGACAGTGTCGAAGAACTTCCGCAAATCCACCTCAAGGACCCATTGCACTTTCTGAGCAAAGCACTGTTCTCTCAGGTATTCCAGTGCCTGATGCTGTGATCGCCCCGGTCGGAACCCGAACGAAAAGGGCAGGAACTCCTGCTCATAAATCGGCCCCAGAATCATTGATACCGCCCGCTGGAGGATCTTGTCCTCCGTGGTCGGTATTCCGATTGGCCGGTCTTCCTTCTCGTTCTTGGGGACATACGCCCGCTTGACTGGCGGAGCTTGATAGCTGCCGCTCTTAGCACGCGTTTGCAAGTCCCGCAGGTTCTCCACGAGGCTCTCACCGTATTGGGCGACTGTCTGACCGTCGATTCCCGTCGCGGCGTTCTTACGCACTTGACGGTAGGCTTCGCACATCCAGTTCAGGTCCATATGGTGGCTCAACGCAGTCAACGGCTCATGCCGAAACTTCTGCGCCGCGGGCAACAGGCGAAAGAACGGCGATCAGGAGCAGCGCCGAGACCGAATGACGGAAGGCGACCTGTGCGGAAAGATGAGCGCGTGATTTCATTTCAACCTAAGGGTGGTTACGGCACGGTTGTGGCGGGTTCTCCAGCGGGGATTTTATCCTGGAGTTTGCTGATTCGGAAATTGCGATAGCGCGCCGAGCGGGTGAACATGTGGCGCAGTCCGACACGGCCATCGGTGATGGCGGGCAGGCGCGGGTTGCTGAAGTGAAAATATCCCGTCCGCTCCGAGTTCTCGACGCGCATGAAGATGTCTCGGTCTTTCTTGATCACCGTGATGTGGTGCGGCACGCCTTGAGCGAAGAATCCTTCCGGTTGGTAATCCGGTGCCAGCTCAGTGCCTTTGAGCCCCTTGCTCTCGGGCAGATAGCGCCGACCTCGGATGTAAGATACGCGGTTTTCCCCTGAGTTTGGAAACGCGGCGTAGCTGATGTGATAGGCGTGCATGTGGTCGAAGTAGGTCGCCATCGCAGGGACCTTGCGGAGTTCGTTCCACTGCGAGATGTCACGGGCATGAGGCCCCTTCCCGCTGCCGGTGGCCTGAATGTAGAGGATGTTGACACAGCGTGTTTCGTCGTCGATGCGGGTGTATTCGTATTCGATCCTGAGGTCTCCTTCGAAGCTCTGCTTCGTCCACAGCACCATGTGATGGGCATCGTTCTTGAATTCTTGTCCGGCGGTCAGGGTCATGCCTTCCGGTGCGGTCTCGACAGTCCCCACCTCGCCATCGAGAAACCAACGCTCCCGCCAATCGCCGGTGCAGGGGTCTGAAAAAACTTCCTGCCACGCTCCGGCGGCGGCCCGTTCGTAGGCGGCCTTGTCCCGCGCAGGATCGGGTTTGGGATTTGGTTCTTCTCCGGCCCGCGCGATCAACACGGATGCGAGAAGGATGGAAATCGCGAGGGGAAATGGCTTCATTTGGATTCGTGGTAGTCCGCTCCTGTCAGGCTGTTGAGCACCGATTCCTGCCACTGGCGGAGCTGATCTTGCAACTTGAGGGCGAGTTCGGGCTCTTTGTCAATGAGGTTGGTTTTCTCCGCAGGATCGATTTTCAAATTGAACAACTCGATGCCCGGTTCGCCCTTGTTGTTTTCGCGGACGACGAGCTTGTGGTCACCCACGATGATTGACCGGGGGCCGAGGTAGTCGGCGTCGTTGATAGCGGGATAGCGGAAATTGACGAAATCACGCGTGGCTTTGCTACCCATGAGCTTGACCAAGGGAGTCGTCCCTTCCTGCAACTTGGGATCAATGTAGGGTTCCGGTTTGGTGGCCATCAGCCGCCCGCTATCGAAGTCCCAGAAGGCGATGGGTGTGGGACGTGCGTCCAGCTTGCCATCGATCACGCCTGTTAGGTCGACGCCGTCGAGCGGTCGATCCGGCAGTGGCTGGCCGGTGATGGCGGCTAGCAGTCTGTCGGACTTGAGTTCAGCGGTGGTGTCGCGCGGCGGGGTTTGAATGGGTTTGGGGATCATTCCGAGCGACCTCTTGGCGGCTCGTCCTGGCGTATCCTGCTCTTCTTGGGTCGGGC
>NZ_JBATWY010000110.1:0-4116 GCF_049672945.1 Haloferula sp.
CCAGCTTTTCGGCAGCGGCTGCCTGGAAACTGGACGGGACCAAGGGCTCGATCAACAAGGTGAAGCTATTGGACAATGGCCAATTTGCCGTGGTGGGTGAATTCCGAACGCTTGGGAGTCACACCACCCGCAATGTGGGCCGACTGAATAGCGATGGTAGCGTCGACACCAGCGTCGTCGGAAATATTGGGAATATTCCCACGGATGTTCATGTCTGGCCTGACAACAGCCACTACTATGGATCCTCGTCCATTCAGATACTTGGCGAATTCGGGAATGGTGATATTGCGACCCGCTCTGGGGGCGAGAGACGCATAACTCCGTCTGGAACAACACTGGGTCTTTACCCACCGAATGGACTGAACTATCCATCAACGGCTGGAATAACAAAGATTCTTCCGAGGTCCGACGGCGGCTCAATTTGGCTTGGGGACATGCGGGAATTCTATTTATCCACTCCCAAAGATGGCTCTACCATGCTTCGTGTGGATAGCAATGGAAACCTCGAGTATGCTCATTACTGGCTACGAAATGGAGCCGTAGATGATATCGCTTTCGAATCCACAGGATCGTTTGTTCTAAAAGGCTCTTTCACACAAGCAACCACCAACAGTTCGATCATCGACCAGAAGTATGTCGCCAGGTTTGATGCGAATGGCGCTTTGGACCAAAGCTACCGACCGAAGTTCGATATCTCTCCCACTGAAATCGAAGCGACTGGTGATGACGGGCTTCTGGCTCTAGGCCGGTTCACCACCCTGAATGATGAGCCTGTGGGTACGTTTCTCAAGCTAGATTCCAACGGGGCACTGGTTGAGGAGATCGAACCAGAGCTGAAATTGCCTGGCCGGATTGACGCCTTCGCAATCGCTGATGACGATAGCGCATGGATGATTGGTGCAATCGATGAAGTCGGAGGCAGCAGGGTTGGCAGCAACCAGATTCTTCGACTCGACTTGAATGGGCAGTTGGTCGAGGGATTTACCCCACTCGCACTCGAAGGCTATGTCGATATTCGGTGCCTTGAACCACTTGCCGGTGGAGGTGCTTTGGTTGGCGGACGTCTCGCGATCAACGGTCTCGTCAATCTGATCAAGGTCAACCCTGACGGCTCCTTGGATACCTCTTTTGCCCCCAATCCCGACAACCGAGTCGAGCGGTTGCTGGAACTGCAGGATGGGTCGATTCTCATTGCCGGGATCTTCAACAATGTGGATGGCTCACCGGCAGAGGATTTCGCAAAGCTGGACGCCAATGGCGACATCGATCCTAACTTCGTGAACGCACTGAACACATTGCCTTATGACTTCGTTCAGCAGGATGCCGATTCCGTGATCATGGTCGGAACCTTCTCCGGAAGAATCGCCCGGATCAATCTGGATGGCACAAAGGACACCACCTTCCCTGGTCTATCCATCTACAGCGCTCCAACCCAGACCTTCATCGACATCAATGCCAACGGCGATCTTTTCGTCGCAGGCAGCGGAAAAGTCTACAGATTGAACCCTGAAGGCGCCCTCCGAGGCAGCTATGATATCAGGAACATGGGCGGATCTTATGTAGATCCTAATACATTTCTGCTCATTGACGATCGGATCTTCTCATTTGATCTCGATTATAACGGTAGCCCGCTTTTAACCGTTGGCACTGCCGGGAGTCCTTTTTACAGTTTTAGTGAAATATTTGATGAACAGAACCCTTCGGGCACCGTCAAATTTCTGGATGTCGATTCCAGCGGTCGCATTCATCTGGCCGGTGATTTCCTCTCTGTTGGCGGCGTGGCAACCGGTTCCTGGGCACGGATGCAGCTAGTACCTCCCGCAATCGCTACTCAGCCGATCAGCCAGAACGCTCTTCCAGGTGGGAACGTGACTTTGACGGTCGAAGTCGATAGCGAGAGCCCGGTGACCTATCAGTGGTATAGGAATGGAAGCTCAACCAATTCTTCAGGAAACAGGACAGACACACTCACGCTGAGTAATATCAGCACCGGCGCTTTAGGCGAGTATACCGTCGTTGTTTCCAATATTGGAGGAAGCGTCACCAGCGACGTTGCAACAGTTGCCTTCCCCCCACCCAACATATCGGATCAAACACGCTTTATTGAAGCGGACGACAATGGTGACGCAACTCTGTCGGTTACCGCAACTGGCCTGGGGGCGCTCACCTACCAGTGGTTTGTTGGAGAAAGAGGAAACACCAATGAGCCTTTTGGAGACAGCAGCAGCGATCAATCGGTCAATGTAACCGGGGTGTCCAACTTCTGGGTGCGCGTGAGCAACGCTTACGGGGCGACTGACAGCCAAACGATGACAGTCGTCCCCAAAACGCCACCAACCTTCACCCAACATCCGCAGTCTGCAACGGTTTCCTATGGACGAAATGCGATCCTGAGTATCGATTATGAGGGGTCCGAGCCGATTTCCGTCGAATGGCGCAAAGATGGCGAAGTGATCAATGGGATTACCGGGAGGAGCTATTCAATCACCAATGCTGATCATTCTGACGCGAGAAGCTATGAGGTCTACCTCAGTTCAGCTTACGGCAACGCGATCAGCAACCCCGCTATCATCACCATTGATCCCGCGCCATCGCTGGGAGCGCCGGCCGGAAACAGGGAAGCGGTCGAGGGTAACGAGGTGACCTTGCAAGTTCAGGCCTTCGGAGAACCCCCTTTATCATACAAATGGTATCGCAATGACGTATTGCTTCCAGATGCAACCGGATCCGCACTGCTTCTGGCATCGGTCTCACTTGCGGATGCGGGCACTTACCGAGTGGAGGTCAGCAACCCGGATGGACTTGTCACGGATACTTTCGAGCTCATGGTAAACACACCTCCTGTCATCGAGGAGATCACGGCAGTAGCGTATGCTCCGACTGGAGGCACGGCGCAATTTGGCGTCTCGGCTAGCGGATCATCCCCTTATACCTATCAATGGTATCGTGGCTTGCCTGGTGACACATCAAACCCTGTCGGAAATGATGGCTCAATATTCGTTACCGGGGTGTTAAGTGCGGATGAGAATTACCATGTCGTGGTTAGCAATGCATATGGCAGTGTCACAAGTGAGGGTTTGCAGGCCATCGTGGGCGCCCCTCCTGCAATCCTGACGACTTTCACGGACCTGCCGATGGTGATTGGTGAGGAGTTCAGGCTGGAAGCAGAGATCACTGGCGATGGCAATCTGAGTTATAGCTGGTTTCGAAATGGCACCTTCGCTGACAATGACTACACGGGTTCTGAGGCCGTCCTTCTTATCGAGAACGTTCAAGATTTTCATGAGGGAAACTACTATTTCCAGGCCTCGAATGAATTCGGCACTGCCATTTCCGAGCCCTTCAGGCTCTCAGCGGTCCTCAAGCCCGCTGTTTCTCAAGTCCCTGTCAACCCGAGTGTTCCCGAAGGAGATGACTACACTCTCAGCATGGTAATCGAAGGCACGGAACCCCTTTCCTATCAGTGGTATCTCAATGAAAGTGAGATTGATGGAGCAACCAATCCGACTTTGTTGTTGCCCTCAGTCACTCTATCCGATGAGGGGGAATATTCGCTTACGGTTACGAATGACTATGGTGTGGCGCAGAGCGGATCGATTGCATTTTCCGTCGAAGCTCCGGCGGCAGTTGCACTCTCTCCGGAAAGTGTCCAGATTCTCAGCGGCACCAGCACCACTCTTGCGGCAACAACTTATGGCAGCCCCACGCTGACGAACCAGTGGTATGAGGGCAGCCTTGGCGATACTTCATCTCCGGTCGGGATCGACAGCCCTGTTCTAACGACTCCCGTGTTGACCGAGTCAACCAGCTATTGGCTCAGGGTCTCCAATGAGTTTGGCAGCGATGACTCAGATCTTGTCAACGTGACAATCGTCTATCCACCCGAAATCACGAGTCAGGTCCCTTCCACCGAGGTCCTTGCCGGCACGGAAGTCGTTTTTGATGTGGGTGTCACCGGAACAGAGCCTCTCACCTACTCATGGAAGAAGGATGGCAGCCCCTTTGGAGCCGCAAACTCGAGTTCATTGGATCTGGGGTCCGTTTCGGAAGACGACGAGGGATCGTATCAACTCTTCGTGTCGAACGCCTATGGCGAGGCCGAAAGTGACCCGATCC
>NZ_JBATWY010000111.1:0-2848 GCF_049672945.1 Haloferula sp.
CTGCACGGAGGCGCGCGAGGTTTCCGGGGAGTTCGGGGATCTCCGCGCTACTGTGGCTGGAGGCATCGCGATGATAGCGGTAGGCTTTCTCATAGAGCCGGATCGCCTTTTTCCACGAGGTCTCGGGCTGGGCAGGCGGCTGTGGTTCCTCCTCGAAGACATGCGCTCCACGGAGGTGGGTAAGCACGGCAAGTTGTTCCAAGGCGGCGCCTGTTAGATCCGGCCTGCTTTTCGGCGCAAGCCTGGCGGCGACCTCTAACAGCTCGATGGCCAGGGCAGTGCGGTCCTCCGAGGCGATGACGCCTTGCTGGTCGATGCGTAGATCCTCCATCGCCCGGTTATAGTGGAGTGTCGAACGCAGCGCCGGAGGGGCTGATTCGTCGGCGAGGGCATCACGCTCGGCCTCGGGCAGGTCCCGGATCTTCGCTTTGCTATCACTGGCGGACTTGTCGCCGGCGAGGATCCGGTCGGCATTCCGCAGCCACGTTGCAGGTCCGTCTGGCTCGTGGTGTAGCCTTCCAATTTCTTCGCCGGTCGCAGCATTGAAGAAAACCGTGCATGGATAGCCGTCGATTGAGAACTGGGCGGCGAGACTTCGGCGTGCCTTCCTTTCCTCGGCCTCGATTCCGGTGCGTGGCAGATCGAGGTCGAGCCGGACCACCCGCCAGGATACCCATGTCGTGAAACTTTCGTGGCGGAGGATTTCACGCTCGAAGGCAATGCTCGCCTCGGACCAGTCGCTGCCGGTGAAGAGAAGCATCAAGGGGCGATCGCTTTCCTTCGCTTCGGTGAGTGCTGCCTGGTAGGGGGCATAGACTTCCTCTTGGGCACGCAAGGTGGATGTTGCCGCGACGATGATCAGCAGGCTGGCGAATACTTTCCGAGCTTCGCGGGAACGTGGGTCGAGGAACAGGCGCAGGAAAAGAAGTAGAACGGCCACGGCAAGCGGGTAAGAATAAATTTCGTTGGGGCGCTGTCGGATGTTTTCCTGATCGGATAGGCCCTCAATGGAAAGGGTGTCGAGGGCGTCGCGGATGCGGGCGACCGAGGCATCGACGACCACTGCCGAGCCATCCGCGGCAACTCCGCCGGTCGCCATCGCGATCTCACGCATCAGTTCGGGATTCGGCTGGCTTTCCTGATCGTCCCGGCTGTCAGGGACGGCGGTGATGGCCTCCGGGTTGCCGAAGAATGCGGTGTGGACGGGGACGCCGCGCTCCTTTAGCTTCGCGGTCGCCTTGGCGACGTCTGTTGTCAGTCGGTCGCCATCGGAAAGCAGGATGATTGCGGAGCCCGGAGGCGGCTTCTTGGTGAGTAGTTCACCTGCTTCATCGAAGGCGGCTTCGAGGTCGGTGCCTGCGACTGGAATGATACCCGGCATCAGTCGGTCGAGGCGCTCGCCCAGCGTGCGGCGGTCGATCGTCAGCGGGCATTCGGGAAAGGCCGCGCCGCTGAAAGAAAGGATGCCGATCCTTTCAGAAGGGAGGGCCTCGATCAGGGTGTGGGCAAAAAAGCGGGCCGCTTCAAGCCGGGCCAGGCCGTCGGCATCGGGGCAGCCCATCGACTTCGAGACATCGACGACGAGCATCACGTTGCGCACCGGGAAGCGCTCATTGCTGAGGAAATATCCGGCGATCGGTCGCAGCAGTGTGATCGCGATAAGGATGACCGCGCCACAGGCGGCGAGAAAGCGGAGGTTACGGCGGCGCGGGCTGGCGAAGCTACGGAGGGCCGATCCCTCGGAGCTTTCCGCGAGTGCGCGGAAGGTACGCCGCCGCAAGCTGCAGGCGAACCATGCCGCCAAACTGAGAATGGCGACCGCCGAGACGATCCAAGGCAGGTGGTTTAGGGCGCTGAAGTTCATGAGATGGTGTGCAGGACGGTCCGACCGAGCAGCAGGGCGAGTCCTAAAAGGATGGCACCGACGACGAGTGGATATGGGAAAAGGTCACTCTTGAGGATCAGTGCCGGATGGATCCGCGTGGTGGTTTCGAGATGATCGATGGTGTCCATCACCGTTTCGAAGCCGGCGCTGTCCCGGGCACGGAAAAATCTTCCTCCCGTGGTCTTGGCGATGGACTCGATGGTTTCCGTCCTGAATTTCATGTCCGTTGTCTTCTTCAGGTAATCGTTCTTGTTGATGAAGGGATTGTCGCCACCGATGCCAATGGTGTGCACGGCGATGCCCCGGCTTGCAGCGAGTTGCGCTGCGGAGTCCGGAGTGAAGTCAGGATCCTCGACCGAGTGGGCACCATCGGTGATCAGGATGATGCAGCGCCGGCTATCATCATCGGCCGGGAGGGCGTCGATTGCCGTCGCGAGCCCGGCCGCCATGTTGGTGGCGCGTTCGTGCCCCCCGAGCACCGAGTTGTCGATCTGGTCGACGAGTCCGAGCAGGAAGTCGTGGTCAAGGGTTGGAGGACTGGCGACCCAGCTTTCGGCCCCGAAGATGGCGAGGCCGATCCGGTCGCCGGGACGGCGCTGCACGAAACGCTTGATCTGGGCCGCCGCAACGGCGAGGCGATCACCGAGTTCGCCAGCCTCGATGGCCCGGATTTTCTCGGCTTTGCTCAAGCCGGGCTCGGGGTCATAGGCGTCCATGCTGTTAGAAAAATCGAGTGATAGCATGATGTCGATTCCCTCGTGGGCGACAGGGCGGATCTCGACCGCCGACTGGGGTCTTGCAAGAGCCACAACAAAGGCGACAAGTGCGAGACTTTCCAGAAGCAAGGGAATCCGGAAACGGAACGGGCGGCGACTTTTGCCGGGCTGGTAGATCTCTACGGAAGATACTGTCAGTGCTGGAGCAGGACGCCGGAAACGCCACGCCGCGCCGATGACAAGCGGC
>NZ_JBATWY010000112.1:0-60571 GCF_049672945.1 Haloferula sp.
CCAGGTTCGATCTTGATCGAGTTCACCCCAGCGAGCTTGCCACCCTTTCCGCCGATTACCTCGCCGAGCAGATTGCGGCCCTTGAGGCCACCCAGCCAGTCGTTGGGCATCGAGACACCCCATACCGTGACATCCTCGATCACGAGGTTTACTCCATTCTCATCCTCGTGAACGAGGAATCGAGCTTTCGCCTTGAGCGTGCTGCCTCCGATCACCGGAACGTCTTTGTCGAGAGGCATCTCAACACGCGCATGCACTGCGTCGGTTGCCAGCTCAAACTTCACCGTATCTCCCAGCGTGGTGTGTTCGTTGAGCAGCCCGTTGAGTTCCCTCTGAGTGAGCTCAATCTCACGCTTGCCCGGCTCATACGTCGGTTCCGCAGGCGCCTCCTGCTGAATCGCCTCGACCTTCTGTTCGACCACCTGCTTCTCCTCAGGCGACAGCACGACCGGGTCGATCGGACGATTCTGCCACCACCACACGCCACCCGCAATGAGGGCAAGGACAGCAACGATGAACAAACCCTTGATCAAACAAGAGCCCTTCTTTGGAGGAGCAGGCGAATCATTCATAATCGCCGCCCAGCTTCGTCCTCACGGCGAATATCGCAATGAGAACTTCGCTGTCAGATTGGAACGGCCAATCTCAGGACTGCTTGACCTCGACCCACTGCCCGGTGCGGGCCGACTCGAGGACCGCATCGCAAACATACTGGGTGCCGAGCGCGTTGCGGAAATCCGGATACTGTTTCTCGGCGGATGGATCATCCAGCGACTTCATGAATTCATAAAGGCCGTGGGTGAAGCTGTGCTCGTAGCCGAGACACAGACCCGGGACCCACCAGTTTCCAGCATAAGGCTGATCTCCATCGGTCACGTGGATGTTGCTCCAGCCGCGTCGATCACCCGGAACTCCGTGGTCGAAGTAGGAGAGCCGGTTGAGGTCGTGCAGGTCCCACGAAAGCGACTTGTTTTCACCATTGATTTCAAAAGTGTAGAGCGCCTTGTGGCCGCGAGCGTAGCGGGTGCTTTCAAAAATCGCCAACGATCCATTTTCAAAGCGGGCGAGGAAGGCGCAGGCATCATCAATCGTCACCGCCTGCTTCTCACCGGTTTCCTGATGCACGCGCTCCTTGATGAAGGTCTCGGTCATCGCGGAAACGGAGACGATGTTGCCGTTGATCCAGCGGGCCGTATCGATGCAGTGCGCCAGCAAATCACCGGTCACGCCCGATCCTGCGGCCGCCGCATCGAGACGCCACAAGGCCGCCCCGCCCTGAGGTAGGTCTTCGGAAATGGTCCAGTCCTGCAGGAAGTTCGCACGGTAGTGGAAAACGCGGCCGAGTTCACCAGCAGCCACGATATTCTTCGCGTGGGTGACGGCCGGCAGGAAGCGGTAGTTATACCAGACAAGGTTCGGAAGACCGGAAGCCTCGATAGCTTTCACCATCTCTTCACCTTCCTCGCCATTCAGTGCGAGCGGCTTTTCGCACAGCACCATCTTGCCGTGCTTGATGCACTCAAGCGCGATCTCGGCATGTGAGTTGTTAGGCGTGCAGATGTCGATCGCATCGATGTCATCACGCTTTACCAGCTCACGCCAGTCGGTTTCATACGAGGCGTAGCCCCACTTCTCGGCAAACTCCTTCACCGCTTCCTCGTTGCGACCGCAGACGGCCTGACGAACGGGCACGTGCTGGGTGTCGAAGAAGTGTTCGAGCTGCGAGTAGGCATTTGAGTGGGTCCGGCCCATGAAGCCGTAGCCGATAAGTCCGATTCGGATTTGCTTTTTCATGATAGTGGGAACGAGTTATTCGGCGTGAATACCGGGTGTTTTAGAATGCGCGTTTTGCGGGAAGTCGAAGGTCAGCACGAGCGGTTCAGTCCCCACGTTCTCAATCTCCACTCCGCCGCGATTCAGCGCAGCCTGGGTAATGAATCCGATCTCCGGATAGATTTCACCGAGCTTCATATCCTGGTGATATCGCACTTCGAGCTTTCCAACCCTCCCGCGTCCGCCATTCGTGTGGAACAACGCGGGGCTCTCCGGGCAGAAATTCGTCTTCGCGCCGGGTGCAAGGGTGAGACGGAGAATCGAGCACTTCTGGTCGCCAAGGAAATCGCCGTAAACAATCCACTGGGCATCCACGCCGTCGCCGGCGAATTCCTCAGCGATGATGGCCGGACGCGAATTCTTTTTCACGAAGTCCGGGTCCTGATTGGCTTTGAAGTCGAAGGTATCCACCAGGAACTCCCAGTCTTCATGCCGGTCCTTCGGATAGTCCTGTTCCCGGCAGGCATAAAACGCATCCGCTGCACCGATTCGGCCATCGAGCGTTCGGTCCTCGGCGAGGAAGTGCTCGTCCATCGTCACATGCAACTCGTGCGTGCAAAGGTCCGTCGGTGAGTGAAGCACGCCATTCGGCATCACGAAGCCGTTATCAAGCTGCATCATCGTATGCGGCGAAAGATGCCGTACCCCGTTGTATTCGCCTTGCCCCCAGCGCTTCATGCACGCCAGAAAATCATCCTTCGTGACGAACGGATACAGCCCCATGGCGGTGGTGTGATAATGCGACGGATTGACTCCGGGGTTGTCGAAGGAGTTGATGTCGTAAACCTCCCACTTTGACCAATGCAGGTGATGGGGAATCGGATTCAGGTTGTCGAACTTCTTGGAGACAATCGGCCAAGTGATTTCACCGAACAGTGATTCTGACACTGCCATGATCTTCTCGCCCATGACGGCTTTGGGATCGGCCGCAATCAAATCCTGCAGCGAGATGACTTGCCCGTCCGGCGTGAGCACGTGGGCTTCCCCTTCACGAAATGGTGCCTTTCCCGTGCGGGTATCGATGACGCCCGTCACAATGGGCACGGTGCAGCACATCCAGATCTCATCGAGCCCGGTTCCGCCCATGTAGTCCGGATAGTACGATTTCGCATCCAGACGGATTCGTTTCCCGGGGGTGCAAAATGTCCGGCCGGCATACCGGTGCAGAAGCTGAAGCACGCCGTCGTTCTGATTGAGGCAGTCATCGAGAATCGAATTCGATCCTCCATCGATGACATCGTGTTGCGGATACTCGTGCAGTTTCTCCGGGAGAGTTGAAGCAGCCATGGCAGATGGGTCTCTGAGATTAGGTGGTAGAGTGGCGGCAGCTTCAGAGCGCCTTATCGACGTCGATCATCGCCTTGAGGATGGCGTTCCAGGTGGCCGGATCCTCGAGGACCGAGTTGTCGAACATGCAGCCATCCCAGCAGATGTGCTCGATGCCGCGCTCGGCGGCGCCCTGCAGCCAGTACGTCGAGCACTTGGCGATATCGAGCTTGCCCTTCGGATCGTCCGCCGGGCAGTGGCGGCCGGTCTTGTCGTGACTGCCGGTGCCGTGCACCGTGCCGTCGTTCTGGGCGACGTGAAAGTCGATGGTCCACGGACGAAGCGCGTCCGTCATCGTCTTGTAGGCGGCCCAGAACTCGTCGTCCGAGTAGCCTTCCTTCAGCAGCGCGGCTTCAGGAGCGTTGTAGCCTAACAGGTAGAGATAGGTGTGCGCGAGGTCGGCCTGGAAACCGACGACGCCGGGAATGGCGGTCGCTTCCAGCGTATCGACCGCTGCCTTCCATGAATGGAAGCCACCCCAGCAGATCTCACCTTCCGCAGCGACGCGCTCGCCGTATTGCTCGGCGATCTTGCCCGCTTCGCGGAAAGTCTCGGCCACCTTGGCGGTGTTGCCGGCAGGGTCCTTGGCGAAATCCTCGGTGCCACCGGCGGTGTCGACCCGAATCACGCCCGACTTGCGGACGCCGTGGTCGTTGAGGATCTTGGCGATGCGGCAGGTCTTCTCGACAGCCAGCACGAAGTTCTTGCGATCCTCATCGGAACCGAAGGCCGGACCACCGACCGTGCCCGGCCAGACCGGCGCAACCAGCGATCCAACGGAAAGCCCGGCGCCCGCGATCTTGTCCGCCATCTTCTTGATCTCGTCCTCCGAAGCATCGGGATCGGTGTGCGGGTGGAAGATAAACAGATCGACGCCGTCGTATTTCCGACCGCCGACCTCGGCAGCGGTGGTGAGTTCGAGCATGTGATCGAGCGAGATCGGCGGGTGATCGGTATCGGGCTCCTTGCCAACCAGGCCGGGCCACATCGCATTATGGAGTTTCATGGTGTTCTTGGGGTTGTGGATTGAGAGATTTCAGAGAACGTGGGACCAGTCAACGGAGCACTCCACGGAGGCACCGTTTTCACCCGTGATCACCACCCGCTTCGGACCGTCGGGAAGAATACTCACGACCCGTCCGAACCCGGCGGGCACTTCAGCGACCGCCTGTACGATCCTCAGCGTCGTGGTTTCATCAGACCGGAAAGTTCGCGTCGTCGGAATTCCTTCCGCCGGCAAGTCGCTGGCCCTCGAGTCGTCGACCCGATCGCAAAAATGCGAACAGACCTCCTCGATTCCCACCCGGCCCGTATGCCGGCCGCTCCACGGACCATCCTGACGCCCGCCGTTCGACAGCCAGAACAGGGTCGAGGGAAAATCCGCAGGATCCTTCAGTGAAAACCAGACGTAGCCATCAAGCACCGCCGCCGACCACGCAAAGGGCTGCTCCTCGCTGGCCTCTTCGTTGACCATCATGACAAGATCCTCGAATCCCGGGCGCGCCGGGTAGCGGCTCAAATCCGTCGTCGATCCATCCGCCAGCGGGACCTCGCCCAACTCCACGAACTCTCCCCCGGATTCGAGTGCCTGGCTTTCACCCTTTTCAGGATCGGAAAACACCCCGCGATAGACTGAGCCCCACCTGAATGATGACACGCTCAGAAAGCCTTCTCCGTCAGCCACCTTCGAAAAATCGATAATCGGGTGATTGCCGTAGCTCCACTCACCATCCAGTCCCGCAATACGAAATTCATAGTAGATCGACGTCTCTCCGGATCGCAGCGAGATCTCTTTTTCAATCCGCGCCCCGCTATCCGGACAATCGATCCCGACGACCAGTCGCCCGTCGTCCCCCTCGATCCGGCTCCACTCGCCGTTGGCGGATGTGCCATGGGGAGGCCCGTCGTCCTGCGGTCCGAAGGGAAGGCAGAAGAAATCACCACGGAGCACCTTCAGCAACACGGGGAGCTGCTGATCGACCTCGTCCGGTTTCCACGGAGAAAGCGAGTAGGGAGAAACCTCACGCTCACCGAGCTGGAACCGCACCGGAGCCACATGCGCGCCCTCCCGCGTGACCGCGAGCGCCACCAATCCATTGCCAATCTTCCAGCAGTCTGCTCCGTGAATTCTCTCCATCACTTTTTCAGCGTGCCTCAAGCTTTCCGCGAACCACGAAATTGTTCAAGCGTCTCGCCACCGATTCCAGTCCGTCGGCCACGACCTGAGTGTAGGTCCGTCCATCGCAGGTGTCCACGCCGTGGCGCGGATCAAGCTCCCTCAGCGGAGCCAGCGCCACATCGTCGTGGCAGAACATCTCGACAAAAACCTGCTCGAGATTCCCCGTCTCCGCACAGGTCGCGAGCAGAGCGCCGACCCATCCGTCGTCGGTCGACAGACATCCGCGGGTCGTCTTCGCCGACGCATGAAACAGGCCCATGTCCCCAGCAGCAGCCATCTCTCGGATCAAAGCCTCATTCGCCGGAATATCGAGATCAGAATCACCGCAGTGGGCGGCATCGATGAGACACTTGAAGAATGATTTTCCAACCAACTCGTTCGCCGCTTTCACAAAAGTCCAGGCTCTCCCAAGATCGGTGAAGGTGTTGAACTCACCGGGTCTCAGGAATTCGATGTGCCACGCCTTCACGCAGGAATCCTCCAAGCCGGCCTCGCGATAAGCGCGGGCATGCAATTTCGCCAACTGGGCGACCGCGGCCTCGAAATCCGCCCCATCGCGTCTTCCCGCTCCGGCGTCCAGCCATTGCTCGATCGATGTCGATGCCACATGGACCACACCGTGCCTCTTTGCCGCTTCCAGCGATGGCAACAACTGCGCGACCACCGCATCCTCATCGTCGGGATTCATCGGGTCCGCTCCTCCCACCATCATCACCAGATGGACGATCAGGCCGAGTTCCTTGAATGCCTCAATCACGGCATCCAGTTCTTCGTCCAAAGTTCCGGGAAACACCGAAAGCTGCACGGCATCCAGACCGACAGGCGAACAATCGATGAGATCACGCAGCGCCTCAACAACCACCATTTCACCAGAGCTATTTCGTGGCATCCGCCCATTCTCGTCGGGGACGACACCTCCCACGAACTTGGCATGGGTCGGCACCACGCCCAACTCCACCTTGGCCTTGAGTGAAAAATCATTCATCATGCGTCGCGTGTCCTCAGAAAAGCTGATCTCCTTACTGGAGGGAGCCGCCTTCTTTGTCATTTCGTCATTTATTGCTCCACCAAATGTCGTGCTTTTTGCCGAAGTGACCCGACCTCACCCTCGACCCGACTTGAAATCACTCGCCATCCTTGCCGCCCTGACACTGCCAGCCATTGCCACCAACATTATTTTCATGATGGCCGATGACCTCGGCTACATGGATGTGGGATTCAACAATCCTGAAACTTTCTACGATACCCCCCACCTCAATCAGTTGGCGAGCGAGTCGCTCCGCTTCACCGCAGGCTACGCCGCCTGCCCGGTCTGCTCGCCGACGCGATCGTCGATCCTGACCGGCCAATACCCCGCACGCACCCGCAATACGGACTTTTTTGGTGCGCCCAACGGATTCGACCAGATCCCCGACGACTACGACCCGTCCAAAACCGGCCGCTTCGGCAAGCATGCGAACCGCCCGGTCCTCCCCGCTCCCTACTTGGAGAAGCTCGCCGCCGACCACACGACCCTCGCCGAGGCCCTGAAATCCAAGGGCTACGCCACCATGCACGCCGGCAAGTGGCATCTGGGAAAAAAGGGCTCATGGCCGGAAGACCACGGCTTCGACATCAATGTGGGAGGCACGGACCGCGGCGGCCCCTACGGCGGCGACAAGTATTTTTCCCCCTACGCGAACCCGAATCTCCCCAACGGTCCGAAGGGAGAACACCTCCCGGATCGCCTTGCCACGGAAGTCAGCAAGTTCATCAAGCAGCACAAGGACCAGCCTTTCTTTGTCTATCTCCCCTTTTACTCGGTTCATACCCCGCTCATGGCCCCCGAGGATCTGGTCAAAAAATACCGTCAGAAGCGAAAGGAACTCGGGCTCAAGGCGGAGTTCGGACCCGAGAATCCTCGCGAGAACCGCACCGTCCAGGAACATGCGGTCTACGCCGGCATGGTCGAATCCATGGACCGCGCCGTTGGCAAAGTCATGCAGGCTCTCGACGACAACGGACTCACGGACGACACCATCGTCATCTTTTTCTCCGACAACGGCGGCCTCTCGACCTCAGAAGGCTCCCCCACCAGCAACCTCCCCTACCGAGCGGGCAAAGGCTGGATGTATGAAGGAGGCATCAGGGAGCCGCTGATCGTTCGCTGGCCGAAGGCGATCAAAGGCGGCGAGGTCTGCGAGACTCCCGTCATTTCCACCGACTTTTACCCGACTCTCCTGGAAGCCTGCGGATTCGAACTACTCCCCGATCAGCATCAGGACGGCACCAGTTTCCTCACTCTGCTGAAAAATCCGACCGCGTCCCACTCCCGGGCCCCACTCTTCTGGCACTATCCCCACTGGGGCAATCAAGGTGGCATCCCATCATCCGCGATCCGCGATGGGAACTGGAAGCTCATCGATTACTACTGGAAAAAGGACATCGAACTCTTCGATCTCAGCAAGGACCCCGGCGAGCGCCACAACCTCGCCAAGGCCGAGCCGGAAATCGCCGCCAAGCTCAAAGCCCAACTCGACGCCCTGCGCAAAGAAACCGACGCCCTCGCACCAGCACCCAATCCGAAGGCGAAAAAAGACTTCAGCAAGTGGTAGATCCGCCTCGAGCGGCTTCTCGTCCCGCCCTCAAATAATGGACTGAGCTCCCTCGCCTCTGAGCGACGAGGGCGTTGCTCCTCCATTGGTGATTGGAGGCCGGACCGTAAACTGCTCTCCTCACTCATGCTTCACATCGTCGACCACCCGCTGATCCAAGCAGAGCTCACCGCCCTTCGCGACCGCCACTGTCCGGGCACCGCTTTTCGCCAACACCTGCGCCGAATCTCCTCGCTGATGGTTCCAGCCGTCACCGCCGATTTCACCACCCGCCCCATCCCTTGCGAGACCCCGCTGGAGATCACCACGGGCGTCGCCGCCGAACGCGGCATCGTCCTCACCCCGGTCCTGAGAGCCGGCCTCGGCTTTCTCGACGGCTTTTTCGACCTCCTCCCGCAGGCTTCGGTCGCCCACATCGGCCTCGCCCGCAATGAGAAGACGCTGCTCCCGGAGCCCTACTACATGAAAGTCCCGCCAAACCTGGCCGACTGCGAGGTGATCCTCCTCGACCCGATGCTCGCGACCGGCGGTTCGGCCGTCGAAGCCCTACGCAACCTCAAGAATGCCGGGGCCAAGCACCTGCGATTCGTCTGCCTTGTGGCCTCTCCCGAGGGGATCCAGACCTTCGAGGACGCGATGCCGGGAGTGCCGATCTTCACCGCCGCCGTCGATCGCTGCCTGAACGACCACGGCTACATCCTGCCGGGCCTCGGAGACGCCGGTGACCGGCTTTTCGGCACTGCCGGGTGATTTCCGACCGGAAACTCGATTCTCGGGTGTTTTTCCCATTGCCATCCTCGCACTTGGCTCCTAGTTTCCGCGCCCCGCGACCTGAATCCCGCGATTTTTCCCATGTCCAAGCACAGCACTCTCAAGCTCAAAGGTGGCGCCGAAGGTAAGCGCTCCGTCATGAAGCGCTTCGAACGCGTCAAGATCCTCAAGGCCCGCGGCCTGTGGAAAGATGGTCGTAGCCCGATCGGTCTTCCAAAGACCAAGGGTGAGGATTGATTCCTCCCTCCATTCGCTTTTCCTTTCAAAGAGCGCGGTCCTTTTACGGGGATCGCGCCTTTTCTGTATCTGGCAATCCTCTTAATCTGTTCTCATGAGCGACGGAACCCGCCTCAACAAGTACCTCGCCTCCTGCGGCGTCGGATCTCGCCGCGCCTGTGACCTCCTCGTCCAGGAAGGCCACGTCGAGATCAACGGCCACCCTTGTCTCAGCCCCGCGCAGAAAGTTCAACCCGGCGATTTCGTCAAGGTCGACGGTCGGCGCGTGATCGCCAAGCAGACCAACGTCATCATGATGCACAAGCCGCGGGGCCTGGTCTGCACGAAGGCCGACGAACTTGGACGGAACACCATTTACGAACTGCTCCCCGGCTCGCTCCAGCACCTCAACCACGTCGGCAGGCTCGACCGGGAATCCGAGGGACTGCTGATCATGACCAATGACGGCACGCTTTCCCAAAGCTTGCTCCATCCCTCGAAGAACATCGAAAAGGAGTACATCGTCACCGCCAACCAGATCGTTCGCGACGACCACCTCGACCAGTTTCTCTCCGGCCTCTACACCGAGGATGGCAAGCTCCAGGCAAAGGAGATCGAACGCCTTTCCCCGCGCCGGATCCGCATCGTCCTCATCACCGGCCACAAACGGCAGATCCGGATGATGTTCAAGACCCTCGGATACAGCGTGCAGCGCCTGGTCCGGATTCGCATCGGATCCTTCCAACTGACCGATATCCCGCCCGGAAAGTGGCGTCCCATTTCCGAGGAAGAGATCGCCCTGATCAAAACCAATCCCGAGAAGAAAAAGCGAATCAAGGCCCGCCGCACGCCTCGTTCGAAAGAGGCCAAGGAAGCGGGACGCCGACCTGCCCGAAAAGCGGCCAAAAAGGCAGCCAAGAAGTCACTTCGCCGCCCGCCTGCTGGCCTCGCCAAAAAACAGTCACTCAAGCGGAAATATTGAGTAGCGGGCACCGCTCTGGGATTGTTAGCTCTTTCAACCAGAAGCCAGCCCCCCAGAAACCCAAGAAACCATGAGCAACAATATCGAGAGCCACCAGACCGAGCACCGGATCTTCAAACCCTCCAAAGCGTTTTCCAAGAAGGCGCGGATCTCGAGCATGGCCCAGTATAAGAAGCTTTGGAAGGAATCCGTCGAAAGCCCGAAGAAGTTCTGGGCGCGCGAAGCCAAGGAGCTGTGCTGGCAAAAGAAGTGGAAAAAGGCGCTCGATTGGAAGGCCCCCGATGCCAAGTGGTTCATCGGCGGCAAACTCAATGTCAGCGAAAGCTGTGTCGACCGTCACGCCAAGGGCCCGCGCAAAAACAAGGCCGCCATTATTTTCGAAGGAGAACCCGGCGACAAGCGGGTGATCACCTACGCGCAGCTCCACCGCGAAGTCTGCAAGTTTGCCAACGTACTCCTCGCTCAAGGGGTGAAACCCAAGGACCGGGTCCTCATCTACATGCCGATGATTCCCGAAGCTGCCTTCGCGATGCTTGCCTGTGCCAGGATCGGTGCCGTCCACTCCGTCGTCTTCGGTGGCTTCTCCGCCGACTCGATTTTTGACCGGCTCGAGGACTCCGGTGCCGAGCACATCATCACGGCCGATGGAGGTTGGCGACGAGGCAAGATCGTTCCACTAAAGAACAACGTCGACGAGGCGATCAAGAACCTCAAGACGATCCAAAGCGTGATCGTGGTCAAACGCACCGGCCAGAAGATCACGATGAAGAGGGGCCGCGACCACTGGCTGCACGACCTTGAGGCAAAAGTCTCCGCCAAACATGAAGCCGAGCCGTTCGACTCCGAGCATCCGCTTTTCATTCTCTACACTTCCGGTTCGACCGGGAAACCCAAAGGCATCCTTCATACCTCGGGCGGTTACCTCACCGGTGCCTACACCACCTGCAAGTATATCTTCGATATGCGGGACGATGACGTCTACTGGTGCACCGCCGATGTCGGTTGGATCACCGGACATACCTATGTCGTCTATGGACCCATGGCAATGGGCGTGACCCAGGTCATGTACGAAGGCGCCCCGAATCAACCCGACTTCGGACGCTTCTGGCAAATGGTCGAGGAATACGGCGTCTCGATTTTCTATACCGCACCGACCGCCATCCGCGCCTTCATCAAGGCTGGCGACGAGTTTCCCGAAAAGCACGACCTTTCCTCACTACGCCTGCTCGGCACCGTCGGCGAACCGATCAACCCCGAAGCCTGGATGTGGTATTACAACAAGATCGGCGGTGGCCGCTGTCCGATCGTCGATACCTGGTGGCAAACGGAGACTGGGGCGATCATGATCACGCCACTGCCGGGTTGCACCCCGACCAAACCCGGCACCGCCACCCTGCCCTTCTTCGGCATCGACGCCGCGATCCTCGATGAGTCGGGCAAGGAAATGAAAGCCAATCAGGGCGGTCGACTCGTTATCCGCCAGCCATGGCCTTCGATGGCACGCACCATTTACGGCGACAAATCCCGCTTCAGGAAAACCTACTGGTCGAACTACAAAGGCATTTACACCGCCGGTGATGGAGCACGCCGTGACAAGAAAGGGAATTTCTGGATCGTCGGCCGTCTCGATGATGTCCTCAACGTCTCCGGTCACCGCCTTGGCACCGCCGAAGTCGAAAGCGCGCTCGTCGCTCACCCTGCCGTCGCCGAAGCCGCGGTGGTCGGAAGGCCTCACGACATCAAAGGCCAAGCCGTCGTGGCATTCGTTACCTTGAAGGGCAAACACAAGGAATCCGCCGCACTCCAAACCGAACTCCGCAACCACGTCGGCAAGTCCATCGGTGCCATCGCCAAACCTGACGACCTGCATTTCGCTCCGAGCTTGCCCAAAACCCGCTCGGGGAAAATCATGCGCCGTCTGCTCAAGGAACTCGTCGAGACCGGCGACGTTTCAGGCAACACCACCACCCTCGAAGACTTCGAGGTCATCGCCATCCTGAAGAAGAAGCTCAGCGAGGAATAATTGGCCATCCATGACAACGACACGATACTTCCTGGCACGGGTGGCACTGGCTTTCGGAATCAACCGACGCCAGAACCGCATGGCTGATGCCGCCTCGGAGACCCACTTGCTCCGCGAAGCCGAGCAAATCCTCGGCGAGCGTATCTGGGAAAATGTCGAAGACGTCGAGGAGTTGGGTATCGAATACTGGAACCTGCGACGCCTCTTCTCGGAAAAGGAGCGTTTGCAGAAGGATCTCGCCAAATCTCAGGAGATCCTCACCGAGGCTCATGAACAGCGGGCTGCGCTTCTCAGCGAGCGCTCCGTAGAACAGGATCATCTCGAAGAAGCTCGCCGCGACCGGATCTCAGAACTCGAGACCCTCGCGCACAGCCGTGACACCGTGGTGACCAAGGCTCGCGAGGTCCGTCGACTCTACGACGGCCTGAAAACCAAACTCGAAGTTCTCAAGGAGGAATCCCGCGAGGAATCGGATGTCCTCGAGAAGACCAAGACCCGCATGGCCGAGTTACGCAGTTCTTTTGAAAAACTCAAAGCCGATCGGGATCGCATCGCGCGGGAAATCAAGACCTTCGACACCAAGCTCAACGATATCGACAAGCAACTCGATGCCGAGCGGAAAAGACACCGCGACGAGGCCGCCGGTGCCTTCCAACAGATCGGCGATGCCAACCGGGCCATTTCCGAATACAAAGCCGAGCTCGGCCTGATCGAGACGCGTATGCAGCAGCTGTTCGGCGAAATTGGCCGCCATGTCAGCCGTCACGCCCTCGTTGATCCAGGCTGCCGATCCGCCGTCCATACCCAGCGCCCGATGGTCGACGTCATGGCTCAGCTGCGCAAATCGATCAAGTTGAACCATCGACTGACAGGCAACTGATCCGTCGGTCTCCTGTGCAACGATTCTCTAAACCAGAATCTCGGGAATGATCTCGCCGTGCACATCGGTGAGCCGGGTGTCACGCCCGCCATACCGGAATGTCAATTGTGTGTGATCCATCCCCATGAGGTGGAGCATGTTGGCATGCAGATCGTGAACCGTCATTTTCTTGTCGATGACTCGATAGCCATACTCATCGGTTTCCCCGTAGGTCATGCCACCACGGACGCCCCCACCCGCCATCCAGATACTGAAACCCTGCGGGTTGTGATCCCGACCATCCCTTCCCTGAGCGAAGGGCGTCCGGCCGAACTCGCCGGCGAAAACCACCAGCGTTGATTCAAGCAAGCCGCGTGACTTCAGATCCTTGAGAAGGCCAGCAATCGGTTGATCAACCATCGCCGCATTGGCTTCATGACCCTCTTTCAGCTTCGAGTGCTGGTCCCAGCGGTCACCTCCCGCTTTGTCGATCGTCAACTCGATGAACCGAACACCGCGCTCAACAAGTCGGCGTGCCATCAGGCACTGAGCCCCGTAGGTCCGAGTCGCCTTGGTCTTCGAGTCGAGGCCATACAAACTCTTCGTCGCCTTGCTCTCCGTCTCCAGATCCGCCACGTCGGGCACCGACATCTGCATGCGATAGGCCATTTCATAGTTCCTGATCGCGGACCGGATCGCCTCGGAATCCTCACGCTGCCTTGCCAGGCTTCCATCAATTTCACGCAGGAAATCCAGCTTTCGCCGCTGTATCGCCGTAGATGCCTCCCGCGGCGAGATATTCTTGAGCACCTGCCCATGGGGCAGGAAAATCGAGGGTTCGTGGGCCGCCGACAGGAAGCCATTGCCCATCGATTGCATCCCGCCGCTCGGAACCTGACCGCCATGAATCACGACATAACTTGGCAGATCCCGACCCTCGGTCCCAAGACCATAGGAAGCCCAAGCTCCCATACTCGGCCGACCTGTTAGAATATGCCCACTGTGGAGCGAATAAACGGCATTCGGGTGATTGGGTGAAAAGGAAGTCATCGAACGCAACACGCACAAGTCATCCGCACAACTACCGATGTGGGGAAACAGATCACTGATCGGCAGCCCGCTCTCGCCATAATTCCTGAACTCCCACGGACTCTTGAGAATGTTTCCGTTGTTGTTGAAGACCGTTTTGTCGACCTGGAACTTCGGCTTCTGGCCATTCTCCTTCGCCAGAAGCGGCTTCGGATCAAAGCTGTCCACATGCGATACCCCGCCGTCCATGAAGAGGAAAATCACCTGCTTCGCCCGGGGTGGAAAATGGGGGGAAACCGGGCGCAACCCGGCGGACTCCCCCCGGGCCTGATCCTGCATCAGACTCGCCAGGGCCAGGGACCCGAAACCCATCGCTCCGCGCCCCATGAACTCGCGGCGCCTGAGGAAACCCGCTGCATCAAAAGACATAAAGAAACTCCTTTCGATTGATCATCAGATGACAAAGGGCTTTCCAGGCCACCACTTCGCGACCCTCCTCCCGGAACTCCTCGAGCACCTCCTTCGCCCACGCCATCTCTTCATCTGTTGCGGAGCGGGAAAAGGCCTGAAGATGAAGACGTTCGATCCGGACCTCAACCCCTGGAACCAACATCAGGGACTTCGCCCATGCCTCCGCCTGCTGATGAACAAAGCGGTGATTCATCAAGGTCAGTGATTGGGCTGGCACATTTGTTTGCTGACGCTGGCCCACCGGAGCGCTGGGATCGGGGAGATTGAAAGCCCTCTGGAAGCTCGGCAGGTAACTCCGCCTCATGGTCTGGTAGATCGATCTTCTCCCGGCACCATCCAACGGGCCGTTGCGTGGCATTGCCCTGCTGGGCAGCTGATCATCCGTATTCACATCGATACACTCCCCATAAAGATCACGCTTCAGCTCGCCGCTCACCTGCAGAATGTGATCCCTTAGCGACTCCGCATCCATCCGCTGAACCGCCATGTGCTGCAGAAAAAGGTTCTTCGGATCCTCATCCCTCACCCCGGCACCCGGAACCGACACCATCCGGTAGGTTCTCGAAGTCACCAGGTCACGGATCAATCGCTTGGTCGACCAACCCTCGTCGATGAAACGCCGCGCCATGAAATCAAGCAATTCGGGATGACTTGGTTTCTCCCCCATTTTCCCGAAGTCGTCGACCGAAGACACCAGTCCGTTTCCAAAAATTCGCGACCAGATTCGATTCACCCTTACTCGGGCCGTGAGAAAATCCGAAGTTGTCAGGAGGTGCTCGGCGTACTCGAGGCGACCACTCTTTCCCTTGCCGATGCGTGATCCACCAAACACGTCGAGATAATGCTTCGGATTGGGTTCCTTGCTCGGTTGCTTGTGACTACCCCGGACGTAGACCGGTTCGTCATAGTGAGTCCCATCGACGAGACTTCTCACATATCGAGGCTGCGGTAGCTTTTCATGCAGTCTCCTCAAACCATCGAGCAATCCCTCAAGCTCCCCGACCAAGGGATCGACTCGGACCAGTCCTTCCCCAAACAAGGCACCGACAAGATCCGCTTCATGTCCATCGATCTGACTCGACGCGGCACCCGCCACCAAATCCACAATACCTTCGGCAATCAGTTGCGGGTCACGGTCGATCCAGTAGTTGTCGAAAAACCCGAAATCCACTTTACCCAGAAGCGCCACATGGGCCCGGTCCGAAGGCTGTGTGACTTCCTGCTTCGGCGAAACACATTGCATCTCACGACCGTGATGAAGCACCTCAAGATAGGCCGGCTCCCCCTGCCAAAGCTCCGTTGGAATGCTGACCCGGGTCATACGCGATGAATCAACATTGAATCTCAAAACCCCCGTAGTGGGCCCCATGCCCGTCATCTCGTAGTTTCTCACGATCAAATTGACCGCCGCCTCACGCCCTCTCACCCACAACTCGATCGGCTTGCCATCGAGAATGAAATCCTCGCTTCTCAAAACGCCATCGAGTCGCGGCGCCTTCAACCCACTCGCCGCCCCATGGCTGCTCCCGCTACGGATGATCGAAGGATGATCCAGATCAACCGTGAACGCCGGTTCATCGACCCACTCGAAGCCCCGCCCCTGAATCGTCCACTTGAAGCGCCGATCCATCACATACGGAGGTTTGGATGACCTTCCCCACCTGGAGGCCTTCCCGACAAGAGCCCGGCGCAAACCATTCAATTCGGGAATATCCTCGTCGAGCCACAAGAACAGGAACCAGTTCGCCACCTCCCTACCGGTCTCAGGCCCAATTTCACGGGAGGCCTTTGCAACGACGCTGCTTCTGAGCTCTTGGAGTGCTTTTGCATCCCTGCGGGCCTTTTCCAGAAGCTTCTTCAACTCAGGATCATCACCAAGATCCACGGCAGAACCGATCACCTCGACCAGCTCCCCACCCTGACCAACAGCTCCTTCAAGCACCGCGGACACCACCCGGGATTGGTGGGCTTTCAATTTCTCCAGCACCTCCTCGTGTCGGACCGAAAGCGAACGGATGTTTGCATAATGCAGCCTCGAACTACGAAGCATCCCGTAGAACGAATAGTAATCCGCTGCCGTAATTGCGTCGAACTTGTGATCATGACACTTCGCACAAGCCACGGTCAGCCCCTGAAACGCCACCGTCGCCGTATTGATCATACCGTCGAAAACCCGCGCTTCATCCACATGAAGATCCGGCGGTCCATGCTGGCCATCCGTTGACAGCAGGAAACCCGGACCGATCACCGACTCATTGATTCCCGTCGCCGGATCGATCCGGGGTGATTCCAGAAGGTCACCCGCAAAGGCCTCCCTGACGAACTGGTCGTAGGGAATGTCCCTATTGAAAGCCCTGATCAGATAGTCCCGGTACTCGTTCCCATAAGGAATCGTATAGTCCTGTTCGAAAGCCTTGGAGTCGGCATATCTGACCACATCCATCCAATGCCTGGCAAATCGCTCCCCGTAGTGGGGGGAATCGAGCAAACGATCCACCTGGCGTTCATAGGCATCCTCGGAATCATCCATCAGAAACGCCTCGAGTTCCTCGGGTGTCGGAGCCAGACCCGTGAGAGCCAGGCTCACACGCCGTAGGAGGGTTGCCTTGTCGGCACCCTCGGCTGGCTTCCACGCTTTCTCCTCAAGCCGCGAAAGAATGAATCGATCATAGTCGTTGATTGGCCAGGACTCATCCCGGACGTCCGGGGCCGAGCTTTCAATCAATGGCTGAAGCGACCACCAGTCGCTGCGCGCCTCGAGATCGAAATCACTCACTGCGACCGCCTCGCCAATCTCCTCGTCTCGAGGATCCGGAGCTCCTCGCACAATCCACTCTTCAAGGCTCGCAATCTCATCATTTGACAGCTTGCTCTTCGGCGGCATGGCTTCGAAATCGGGATCGTGATGTACCATGCGGATCATCAAGCTCCGTTGCGGGTTGTTCAGATCAATGACGGAACCACCGCTATCGCCTCCAGCCTCCCACCCAGCCCGTCGGTCGAGCAGCAGACCTCCCTTGCTTTTCCCAGCCTTCTCCGAGTGACATTCGTAGCAGTGGCTTGAGAGCAAGGGCCGGATCTTCGCTTCGAAAAAGGACCGATCCTCAGCGTTCAATGGGCTCTCTTCTCCGGCGCTCACTGGGAGCCCAAGCACCCAAGGAACGGCAGTAGCGAGAACGAGGGCGTGGCGAAACATGATCGATTTCTCAGAGTTATCCAAGGGCCTCCAAAGAAAACGTTGGGAAACCACGAATCTGTCTCCAATTCACTTTCTGGAACGGACAGTCACCCTTTTCCATAGCTACAAGCCCCTGCTAATACGGGAGATTCCCATCAAACCTTTGCTGATCCGAACCATCTGGAACCGTCGGACTCAGGTCAGTCATGCAAGAGCCACCCTCATTGAGACACAGGAACCACTTGAAGCCTGCTCAGTCCGGCGTCTCTCCAAGCGCAGACCGGTACTGATGGGAAACCTCTCCGTGGGTCAATGGACGACTCCAGAGCGCCAATTCATCAACCCATCCGCTGAACGACTGATAACCTTGTTGCTGAAGATCGTAGCTTGGCTTGCCGAAGCGGACATACCTGCCTGCGGTGATGCCCTCTTTCAGCGTGCGTGAATCTCCATCGCGAGCCACTCGCTTTCCATCGACATACAGGTCGACCGAAGTCGGTCCCCAGCTTGCTACGATTTGATGCCAGCGGCCATCCGCAATACTTCGCGTCGACGACAACTGCACATCGTACGCTCCGTTCTCGATAAAAAACTCAACCCTACCCTCGGAAGTGAGCAAAGTGTGCAACATCGAGGCTTCTGGTATACTGCCTCCCGATCCCTTCACGCCAGCCAACCACAGAACTTCGTCTGCCATGGCTCCGGGATGGCGACGGATCCAAAAACCGATTGCACCTTCCTGTCGCGAGATCCCCTGCGAACTATCGAGACCTACCAGAACCGATCTCAGCGGATCCTCACCGATGAGCTTCACTGCCTTGCTGTCGTCTCCGAAGCCCAGGAAACCACCGGCCGATCCCAGACCATCGACCCCTGTTACGACACTAAGCCCATACCCCCCGGTCGAGCCGTCAGGCAGTTCGTTGACCAGCTCCCCATGGTCTTTCTCCTCAAAGCGCCAGTATCCCACCGGCGTCTGGCTGAGAACCGTCGTTCGATAGTTCGACTCCTCTGAAAGCAATGCCGCAAGCTCCGGAAATGGATCGCGCCCCAAGGGAACTTGATACGGCTCCTCATCGATCGGGATCGCAAGCCCTTCTGCCGCAGGGATCAAGCTGGTGAGCATCCCGCCACTTTCCTTGTCAATAATGTCGATCAAACCATCAACCAAATGCACCTCAACCGGCTCGTGAGCCGGAACACGAACTCCGAAGCGGGTTCCAATATCACGGATCAGCAGCTCTGGGGTGCCGACCTCAAACGCTTCGTCGGACTCCCCTGAATCGACCCACAGCCAACCTTCTTGGAGAAATGGCCGATCAAGCTCAGCGAACGAAATTTCTGCAGGCCCTTGCATGACCATAACAGTGCCGGACTCGAGCTGTAATCTTACAGTTCCGGATGTAACCCGAACCTTCGAACCTTCGACGACCACGACTTCTTCCGATCCCGAAAGCTGGACCTCGCCATCCACCATCCATCTCGTACCGGCTGCCACGCGAGTGGTCAGCTTCGACAACTCAGGTTGGCGGATCATGAAGAGCGTTCCTACGGTCGCGGAAAGGACAACCAACGCCGCCGCAGTAATGATCGACCTCCTGAAAACACGCCACGGACGCAGCGAATCGGCAATCACCGGCATCTTCCCGTGCTCATCGAGAAATTTTGCTTCAGCCTCCAATCCGACCGAGTGATCAAAATATTCCAAATACAATTTGCGAGCGGACTTGGACACATCAAGCAAGGCCATCAACTTGTCCCGACTCTCTGGATCCAAAGTGCCGTCCTCAAGTTGGGCCAGCTTTCCCCAAATATTCGCAACGTCGATCACCTCGTGACTACCATCCGATCCTTTCACGATGTCCCCTCCTGCTGGTGTTGCCGACGTCGAATGCACATTCCGAGCACAAGCCGGATTCTGCGAAGGGAAACCTTCACGCTATCCGCGCTGCGGCCAACCTCCAAAGCAAGCGCCTTGACGCGACTGCCATCGAAGTAACGCCTAAGAATCAATCCCCGGTCTTCCGGCCTTAGTTGATTCAAACACTCCTTCAAGATTTCGTGGCGCGGGACGCTAGTCCGAATGGCGTCATCCATACTCTCCTCAATCAGCTTGGTCAAAACGTCCTCAGGCACCCACCATTCCCTGCGGCGCTTTTGATCGCGCCATGCCGCCATCACCTTGAACTTGGCCACCGAAAACATCCACGCCTTGAAACTCGAACCAATTTCGAATTCCCCCCGCTTCTGCCAGATCGAGATATTGGCTTCTTGGATCACGTCATCCACATCCGCGCTCCCAGGCATCATCGAGACCACGAAAGCGCGCAGCTCCAGCTGGTGTTTGGCGACCAGATGCACGAAGGTCTCTTCCATCCTCGAAGTTTCTTTCATCGACACGACAAAGGCAAATACCGCGTTCAACAAAAGGGTAATCTGGAAATCAACGCAATTTTCGATGCCAGGGAGGAATCTGGACCAAAATTTCTTCAAAAAAAGACGATTACCTAATTCTCGGAGGCGGTATTCATTAGGTTGGAGCTCGGTGATTCCACCCTGAGCCCAAATATCCCAGTTTGTCAAAATGAACAGAATATCCAAATTTGCGCCCCTTCCCCTTGCCTCGCTGGCAGGCCTTGCCCTTGTTACGGCCTCATCCAACGCTGCCATTACCTACGTGGATGCCCAAAAAGGCTCCTCCGGCAATACTTATGCCACCGGTGGCTCACTTGCAGTTACGACTTGGGCGGCCGGCAACAGCACGAGCGCTAACGATACTCAGTGGAAAGAGCGGATAGAAGGAAATGGGGGGAATCTTTTCGAGGCCCTTCCAAATGGCTCATCAGCCAATATCCCGGAGCTCACGACCGAGCTGACTGGCCTTGATGATGGCACCTATGACATTTGGGTTTTCTTCTGGGATCAGGTCACCAACGATACTCAGAACTGGACCATTTCGGCGGGGATGGAGACAGGCGATCTCACCACCTACAGCGCACCTGGTCAGCCAGCGGTTGCTGGGGCAACAACCGTCGGAGTTTCCGACGCCTCTACCTTGAGCTTTACGAATACTTCCCCGACGGTCTTCAGCAGCCAGGCTAGCGGGAATCAGGGCATGTATGGTGTGAAGATCGGACAGAAAATAGTGAGCGGTGGTTCCGAGATCGAAGTCTTCATTGGCATGGAGCTAGACGGCAGCACAACTGACTCCCGCGCCCGATACGATGGCCTCGGCTACGAGTTGATTCCGGAGCCATCGTCGGTTTCGCTGATCGGCCTTGGCTGCGCAGCGTTCCTGATGCGCCGCCGCCGTTGAAGCTACCCTCACCAACAAAATCGGATGCCATGCAAAACGGCATCCGATTTTTCTTATGCATTCAGGACTCAAAACGATTCTCTCGATCTTCGGTTGGTCCCTGTCGCTGCCAGTCGCACTCGGCTACGATGTCCCAGGCTATACCCCGGATCAAATCATCGCCTTCAAGCAGACTGTCAACAGTAGCGGTGGTGCCGTCAGCCTGAATCTTGATGTCTTTACGCCCGATGGGCATCAGTCCTCTGACAGCCGACCTGCCATCGTTTTCTTCTTTGGCGGTGGCTGGGTGAGTGGTTCTTCGAGCCATTTTCATCCCCATTGCGAGTATCTAGCCTCGCGTGGCATGGTCGCGATCTCAGCGGAATATCGGATCAGAAACACTCACGGCACCACGCCTGAAGAATGCGTCAAGGACGGGAAGTCGGCGGTCCGATACATTCGCGAACACGCCTCTGAACTCGGCATCGACCCGAACCGAATCGCTGCTGGAGGCGGCTCGGCAGGTGGTCACATCGCTGCCGCAGCAGGGACACTGACAGCCTACGAGGAACAAGGCGAAAACCTCGCCATCAGCTCCCGGCCGAACGCGCTCGTTCTCTTCAACCCGGTCATCGATAATGGCCCCGGCGGCTATGGCTACAGCACCGTCCAGTCCTATTGGGAAGACATCTCGCCTTTGGAAAACATCACGGCCAGTGCACCCCCCACCGTGTTCTTCCTTGGCACCAACGATAGCCTCATACCCGTTGCAACGGGCAAGGCATACCAAACCGCCATGGAGGCAGAAGGGGTGCGCTGCGACCTCCACCTCTATGATGGCCAGCCGCACAGCTTCTTCAATTTCGACGTCATTGGCGACAGCAGCGGACCATTTTACGGCTATCAGGATACCGTCTTCAAAACGGACGAGTTTCTCGTTTCGCTTGGCTACCTTTCCGATCCGCATGAAGACCCGGTTCCGGTAAACGGATGGGTCACCATTTTTGGAAACGCCGGATTCACTGGCAGTAGCGCAAATACTGCTTCGCCTGCTATGAGCGATGCGGATGCCGACAGCATCGCCGCCAACTTCGATTCAGTCAGCCTGGCCGATGGCGAATTCCTGCGGCTCACTGGCTCGGTAAGCTTCAACGCAGCACTAAGTAGCGGAAGTTTCAGCCTCGGACTCTTTTCCAGCGATGCTCCCGTCACCCCTGGTGTCGGCGCTGGATTTGCCGGCATCTGGTCGAGCATACCCACCACGAGCGCTACCCTCATCGCCAAGGGGGACGGCTCCGGATCCATCAACCCCTTCGAAACTTCTTCATCCACGACTCTGGGACCCGTCCCGGCGGCGGATTTTACAGTGGCGGCCAGTACTCCAGTCGAGTTCTCCCTGATGATCGCCCGCAACGGCAACAATCTCGACGTCGCAGTCGAATTTGACGACGGTGATTTCTACCGCTCGTCGCAGAACCTCCTCAACAAGACAGTCAGCCAATACCATTTTGACAGCGTTGCCTTCCTCATGAACGGCAACTTGAACGCGACTCAAGCCAGTTTTTCCAATATCGCGATAACCAGCGGCCGAGCGCTTCCCCCGCCTCCCGCTCCACCCTTCGAGCCACCCGTCACGACAACTGGTGAAATCACCTATGTCGATGCGGTGGAAGGCTCGGGTGGCAATACGTTTAAGACCGGTTCCAGTCCGTCCGATTTAAGTTGGAGAGTCGTGGATCAAAGCGGTACCGACAACAACCGCTGGAGCAAGCGGACAACGGTTGAAGGCACCAACGATACTCTTTTCCAAGCGATGCCCAATGGACCCGCGACTTCGATCCCCGAACTCACAGTCCGGATGACCGGGCTAGCCGACGGCATCTACGACATCTACGCTTTTTACTGGGACCAAGTCGTGAACGACGATCAGAACTGGGTTCTCTCAGCTAAAATCGGCTCAGGAGCCCTGATGACCTACAGTTCGCCGGGAGAGCCTGCCGTAAACGGAGCCACCACCGACGGTGTCTTCCAAGCAGGGACCTTGAATTTCGCTTCACCTGCACCTGCAACCAATGCAGGAGGCGGCGTCCGCGAACTTTTTGGAATCAATCTCGGTCGAGTCACCGTCATTGGAGGCAGTGCCGTCGATGTTCGCGTGGGGATGCTTCTGAATGGTAACAGTTCAACCACTCGATCATGGTTCGATGGCGTCGGCTACGCCAGGGTGAACAGCTTCAGCAACTGGATTTCGGGATTTAATACCGGAGGCATGGACGAATTTGATGATGATGCGGATGCTGATGGAATTAAGAATGGAGTGGAGAATTTCTTCGGCTCCAATCCCAGTGTTGCCAACCAGGCGGAACTCATTCCAAGGGCGACATCGGCAGGGGGAAGCAGTTTCATCTTTACTCATCCCCAGAGCCCAAATTCTGCGGAAGATGTTTCGGCACTTTACGAGTGGTCTACCACACTAGGCGACTTCCACGGCGATGGTTTGTCCAATGACATGGGGACCACCGTCAACTTCTCTGCAGAGACCAACACGCCAACGGCGAGTATCACCACGGTCACGGCTTCGGTAAGTGGTGAGACTATTCCCGTAAACCTTTTTGTCCGCCTACGTGTTTCCCTTTCGCCTCCCTGATGCCTGGCCCTCCTTTGTCGTCGGCGGCGCCACCCATCACCGAGGTACTCCAATTGCAATAACACCATGAATACCAAAAGACCGAGTCCGACTCTTCTGCTCGCCATATCCTTCTTGGCAGGATATTCTGCGCGGGCTGACATTACTTATGTTGACGCCATCGAAGGCGCTGACGGCAACACTTACGCCGTTGGCAGACCTTTGGCGGACACCTCATGGGAAAGCGGTTTGGACAATCCGGATCCCGTCGAGGACCAGTGGACGAAACGAACCAGCGTTGGAGGAAATTCGAGCACCATTTTTCAAGGCAGGTATGTCCTTGGTAACGGAGATGAGCTACCAGAACTGGCGACAGAAATCACAGGGCTTGCGGACGGTACCTACAACATCTGGGTATTCTACTGGGATCAGGTTGCGAGCGCATCTCAGAACTGGGTTATTTCGACTGGATTCGCGTCCTCTGAAACACTGATTTCCTTCAGTTCACCCGGCCAACCGCAGATCACTGGTGCCACCCCCTTGAGTGTCAGCGATGCCGGAGCGCTCGCTTTCACCACTGATGTCGCCGTGATTGATGGCGCTGGTTCGGAAAATGAGAGACGGATGTTCGGAGTTAATTTAGGACGGGTCAAGCTCTCGGGTGGAAACTCTACCGTTACCGTCTACGTCGACAATCTCATCGGAGATGGAGAAAACAATCGAACCTGGTATGACGGGGTCGGTTTTGAACCGGTGGCCCCAATCACCTACATCGACGCCGTGGAAGGCATCGATGGCAACACTTATGCCACCGGAAGCACCTTGGACGATATCACTTGGGTTGGGCCGGATAGCCCCGACACTGACAACTTTCTTTGGAACAAGCGGAGCCCCGGCAACAACTCCTCGCTTTTCCAAGCCCTTCCCAGTGGCAGTCCTTCAGGGATCCCGGAGCTTACGACTGAAATTACCGGCCTCACGGACGGCACGTACGAAGTGTGGGCCTTCTACTGGGACCAAGTGGACAACGACACTCAGAACTGGGTAATCTCTGCAGGCCTTGAATCTGGCTCCCTTGGTACCTACAGCTCTCCGGGAGAACCTGAGGTCCCCAATGCCACAACGGCGGGCGTCACCAATGCCGCAGACCTTGTTTTCACCAATAATGTGCTGCCTGCTGAGGACGGTCTGCGAAATCTATTCGGAGTCAATCTTGGTCGCATCGCAGTGTCAGGCGGCTCCCCTATCAACGTCCGAGTCGACATGCTACTCTTCGGCTTCGGCAGCTCAAGGAGAGTCTGGTATGATGGTGTCGGCTACTCACGCCTTTCAGAAATAATGCAGGATTCTCAGCTGGCGATCACATCGTTCACTTCGGTGGGTGGAAATCTCTGGGAGCTCTCGCTCAAGGGGGAAGCGGATTCGGAATACGAATTCCGTTCGTCCTCGTCGCTTGACTTCACCCCAGGCACTCTTGTGTTGGGCTTGAGTCAGGGAAATCCCGCCGATCCCGGCCTTGTTGACCCTACCACCGAAGCCTTCGTCACAACCGATAGCAACGGTGACGCCAAGGTCAGGGTGACTTTGACCGGAGACCCAACAGACTTTATCCGCGCCGAGAGCAAGCAATGATCAGAAACTGCCAAGCTCTGCTTGCCCTCGCACTATTCATCACCTCGGTCCATGGGAGCATCACTTATGTTGATGCCGTTGAAGGTGAGACGGGGAACACCTTTGCCACGTCGGGCTCACAAGCCAATACATCGTGGCTCAGTTCAGAAACGGGACCCGATGCCGATCAGGATCAGTGGAAAAAGCGACCCTCTGGAAATGGCGGAAGCATTTTCCAGGCGCGGCACTCAGGCTCCTCGATGCCCGAACTAACCACCGAGATCAGGGGCCTCACTGATGGAACCTACGATATCTGGGCCTTCTTCTGGGACGGACCGGATCCCAATACCTGGACTCTCTCCGCAGGACTGACCTCCGGTGCCCTCACCATCTTCAGTCACGATGGTCCCGGCGACACGGCTGCTCCAGTCAGAGCAGGCGGTCTAGATTTTGCCAATCCACCGGTCATGACTGCTGAATCACCGCGCGAGTTGTACGGCGTCAAGCTCGGTCAGACCACCGTTTCAGAAGGCTCGAATGTCAGGGTGTTCATTGATAATCTCACAGGTGGGGACTCCGATACACGGACCTGGTTCGATGGCGTCGGCTATGAATCTGTAACAGCCACTGCCAGTCTCGGCGCTCGACTTCTCGGCATCGACTTCAACCGCAGCGATAACTTAGGTGCACCCAGCCAGTCTTGTTTCCGAATCGTTTCAGGGTCTGGCATCCAAGGGGAAAATAGTCCGGCCTACACGAGGAATGTTGGCGCACAGCAGATGACCGTTTCCCAACCGAACGGCAGCAATTTCGAGTTCCGCGGCGCCAACGGTGATAGTTCGCGGGCCATCCCTGGAGGTGACACCTCGCGTTCCTTCCTTGTCTCCGACTTCATTGCCACCCGGGATGGCGCGATCAATCTGGAGATCACCGGCCTTCCTTCCGGAAACTATCATTTCCGCTCGTATCACTTAGATACGATCACCGGCACGGCTCTCGGCTTCGCGCAGGGAGCCTCTAACACCACGGCAAACATCATCGAGGCGAGCGTTGGCGAAATAGTGAAGGGGACAGTCCGGCCGACCGCCCTCGGCTCCGCAGGACTCAACACCACCTTCATCAGCGACAATCAGATTCCAACCCTCGACTTCACCTTTAGCTACGATGGACTCGCCTCGCCATTTGTGATCGAGCTGCGCGCGACCCAAACAAACGGAAGTGAGAGCTTTCTTCTTCTAAACGGCTTCGAGCTCTTCCAATCCAATCCATGAGATTTCTCTTGCTGCTGATTGGCGCAAGCGTCGCAGTCGCCACGCAACCACCGAATGTCCTCTTCATCGCCGTCGACGATCTTCGCCCGGATCTCGCTTGCTACGGTGAGAGCCACATGATTACCCCGAACATCGACTCGCTCGCCGGCCAAGGTCGCGTCTTTCGCAATCACTACGTGGCTGTCCCTACCTGCGGCGCCTCGCGCTACGCCCTGATGAGCGGGCTGCGCCCAACCGCCTCAACGGACGACAACAATGCCTTCAATCAGATGCCCATCAACCTACCAGCTCAACCAGAAAGCTGGATTGATCTGCTGCGGCGCAATGGCTGGCACACCGTCTCACTCGGAAAAATCACGCACGAGCCCGATGGCTTCCGATGGAATTTTCCATCGAATTACGATAGCGGCCGTAGTTTTGCCACCGTGCCGGACATGCGACACTCGTGGAACGAGATCCTTTACGATCATGGAAAATGGGGAGCCCAGCGATATCCGCTTTTCGCCTATGCCGATGGTGGAGGCAGGATAAGAAACGTGACTCCCGCGTGGGAGAGCGGGGTCGACGCCACCGGACAGAGCCTGGCAGACGATGCCTACCCAGACGGCCAGATGGCGGAGGCTGCAATTGAGAAGCTGCGCGAGTTCGCGGATGAAGAAACCCGTTTTTGCCTGGCTGTCGGATTCTTCAAGCCCCATCTGCCATTCAACGCCCCAAAGGCCTACTTCGATCTATATGACCCTGTCACTTTGCCCGACCCAAGCCCCCTCACGAAGCCGATGGGGGCCATTTCAGCCACAACCACAGATTCCAGCGAGATTAACGCCTACACTGACCGTAACGACCGAGACCAGCTCAGGCACGCCTACTTTGCCTGCGTTTCATACGTCGACGCTCAGATTGGAAAGGTCCTTGATGAGCTCGATGTTCTCGGGCTTGCCGACAATACCGTGGTCGTGCTCTGGGGAGACCATGGCTGGTGCCTCGATGACTACGGACTGATCGGCAAACACAAGGTCCTTGAGCGCTCGGTTGAAGCTCCGCTCATCATCCGTCCGCCTACAGGCCTTCGACCCAAGGCCTTTGCTGGAATTCAGGCTGAGGGAGTCGTCGAGACCATCGATATCTATCCCACCATCGCCGAACTCTGTAGCCTGATTCCTCCCGCTTCGGCTGCCGGATCATCGCTGGTCCCGATGCTCCGCAACCCCTTCGCACCAGGAAAGAACCACGCCTACTCGCGCTACGGCTCCCTCACCAGCATTCGCACCCAGAACTGGCGCCTCATCAGCGCCAGCGGAGGCTTTGATCTCTACGACCTGTCCTCTTTCCGCTACGAGGTCGCGGATGTTTCAGGAAGCAATCCCGCAGTGATCAGCGCCCTGCGTGCCGACCTCAACAGACAAGGAGTCCGTTCTGGCACCACCTATGCCGATTGGGCTGGTGGGGATCCTCGGCTTGCTGACCCGAACCATGACGGCGACGGCGATGGCGTTTCCAATGGCATCGAATACGGTTCGGGGACGCTTGGGCTCGATCCCGCTTCACGTCCGACGCCAACCCTCTCGTTTGAGGATCTCACCGCAATGGGATTAGGCGACAATGAGAGGGTTTACAGTTTCACTCTTGCGACTGATCCGAATGACCTCACTCTTCTACCCTCAACCAGCAGCGATCTTTCCTACTGGTCTTTCGAGCCCTTGGAGTTTCTCGAAGCCATCGAGCTTGGAGGCTCAAAACGCCAACTTCGTTTCCGTCTCGCCGATGATACGTTCCCAACTCGGTTTTTCCGATTGAAAGACTCGAATGGACCGTAGTCCTCCGGCGAAAACTATGGGATCCCACACGCACTCAGGATTCAGGCATTCACGCTTTAAGCCAGACGATCCAAAAGCTTTTGGTGAATCCCACCAAATCCCCCATTGCTCAGCACGGCGATGATGTCGCCGCTCGCGACTTCAGAGCTTACGACGGAAACAATCTCGTCGACGGTTGCGATATGACGTCCCCGCCCCCCTTCGACAGCTGCGGCCACCAGCGCTGGATCCAGTCGGTCCTCCAAGGGGATCTTCTCAGGTTCCGAGAGGTCGGGAATGATTGCCACATCCGCCCCGGCCAGGCAATCGGCCAGTTCAGCTTGAAAAATCTTCCGTTTGGTGGTGTTTGATCGCGGCTCGAAGATCACCCACAGCTTTCCATCGGGATGCTGTTGCCGGATGGCCTCGATCGACTGGCGGATTGCCGTTGGATGATGGGCGAAGTCGTCGACCACTTTCACACCACGCACCTCGCCTCGCACTTCCTGCCGGCGTGCAATGCCATCAAAACTCTCAAGCCCCTCGCGCATCTCATCCTCAGTCAATCCCCCAAGACCTCCTGCAACCACGGCCATCGCCGCGTTACGAACGTTGAACTCTCCAGGCATGCGGATGGAATACGCAACGCCATCCAGCTTGAATGAACTACGGTCTTTGTCGTAAATAATGTCGGTGATCTTCAGGTCATTGGCTTCGCCCAGGCCCACCCTGGTGATCGGACATGGTGCCTTGGCGATGATATCGAGACAGTTCTGATCATCACCATTGATCACCGCCCTGCCGTTCCTCGGAACGACATTCAACAAGCGCTTGAAGGTCAGCTTGATCTCGTCGAGATGATCGTAGATATCGGCATGATCGAACTCGATATTGTTCACCACTGCCACTTCAGGGAGGTAGTGCAGGAACTTCGAACGCTTGTCGAAAAAGGCGGTGTCGTATTCATCGCCCTCGAGCACATTGAACTCCGAATCCGGGAAATTCGCGCCGCGCCCGAGGTTCTTCGGAATACCACCAATCATCCATCCGGGATTCCGACCGGCGGAGAGGAACAACCAGGCGAGAATCGACGAAGTCGTCGTTTTCCCATGGGTTCCACTCACCACGAAGTTCCTTCGCCCACGCAGGAAGTGCTCCTTCATCACCTCCGGCAGCGAAACGTAGAGCAGACGACGGTCGAGCGTCGCCTCCGCCTCCTCGTTTCCGCGACTGATCGCATTGCCGATCACGATCGCATCCGCTCCGGCAGGAATGTTCTCCGCACGGTATCCTTCCGTCAGTTCAATCCCTTCGCCACGCAGGAAATCCGACATCGGCGGGTAAACATTGGCGTCTGATCCGGTGACAACGAATCCTTTTCGTTTCATCGCAACCGCGACCGATCCCATGGCCGTGCCGCAGATGCCGACAAAGTGGAAGTGCTTCTTTTCAGACATCGATCAAAAGGTCGGTGCTGCCACGGTTCCACTATCACGCTCTTCCTCACGCTTGCGCAGGATCCTGTCTGCCGTCTCACGCACCATCGCACTGAGCAGAAGCCAGAGATGACTCCCTTCCCGATAGTCCGCCGGTGCGATGTGCTTCACCCGGTTGGCATGCGCACAAAGCTGGAAGCACTTTCCAAAACTACGACCCGTCTTGTCCTCCGGATTGTAAACGGCAATACCATGGCCGCCGTTTCTCGTGATCACCGTGAAGCAGGGCACATCGGTCGGCCCGTCACCGACGTAGATCATGTTGTTGAATGGCACAGGCCGAAGCTCCGGCGGCATGTGGTCATTCACATCCTGCGAGTATTCGAGCATGCCCTTGTTGATCCGGAAAAGAAACTGGGTCTTGGTGGTGTGGGAGATCGCCCGCTTGGGAAACGAGATGTGCCCCGAAGCATTCTCACCGAACTCACAGCCGAAGATCGCCTTCACCTTGTTCCTCAAGCGCGAGCCATCGAGCAAGGCCTTCAGTCCGGATGAAATGATGTAGTATTCCACCGAGATACCTGCTGCCTCGTGATCGGGAGTCAGAATCCCCTTGTGAAGTTCATCGAAAATTTCCGGCACGCCGGGAAAAAAGCTCAAACCCGCGCCGAGTTCCTCCAGGCGCTTGTTGGTCACCTGATCCATCTCAAGGTAGTCGAGCAGACACTTCAGGTAGGCCATTTCCCCATCCCATTGTTCGTCTTTTACCAGCGTATTGCACTTCTTCCAGAATTGCTCCGGATCGATTCCAAATTCAGGAAAGACAACGTCGTCCTGCATGTAGCGCGGACTCAGCGTCTGGTCGTAGTCGAATACCAGCGCGATTCTATTTTGTGGGACAGCCATTGATACGAGGCGAAAGCATGCAATCCCCCCATCGACCGGCAAGCGGAATCGTGGCATCCAGACGCCAATTCATCGCGATCCATGGGAAGGAGGCTCAAACGGCGTTCAGTCCACGAGGTCTTCCAGTGCCTCTTCGAGTGTCGGGAAACGAAACGAGAATCCTTTCTCAAGCAACGCTGCCGGCACGGCCCGCTGACTCGACAGCAAGGCGTCGGCAAAACCACCCAAGCCGATCTTCAGTGCCCAAGCCGGTGCATGCATGAACGCCGGCCGCCCCATCGCCTTGGCCAGCTTGCGGGTGAAATCCGCGTTCCGCTCGGGATTGGGTGATGTCGCATTCACCGCCCCGTGATGATCGGCATCGATCATCCACAGCATGCCCCCCACCAGATCCTCGACGTGAATCCAGGGCATCCACTGCTGCCCGCCGCCAAGACGCCCGCCGGCACCCAGAGCGAAGACTTTCCGCAACTGACTCCAGGCTGCCCCGCCCCGGCCTAGCACCACACCCGTCCGCCAGTTGATCACTCTGATTCCAAGCTCCTGCGCCGGATCGGCGGCCTTTTCCCAGTCTTCACAGAGTTCTGCCAGATAGCCATTTCCGGCCCTTGCCTGCTCTTCGAGAATTTCATCTCCACGATCGCCATAAATGCCGACCGCCGTGCCGTTCAAAAACACCTTCGGCCGCGTCTCCGCTGCCCGCATCGCAGCGACGATGGTCTCGACCACTCCCACCCGACTCTCGCGGAAACGCTTTTTATTCTCGTCGGTCCAACGTTTGTCGATCCCCTCACCCGCCAAGTTCACCATCACGTCAAGCCCGGACAGGTCCGGCTCATCCGTCCACAGCCGCCACTCATCGACCTCTCCGCCCGGCTCACGCTGGCTCCGGCTGAAGCCAACGAGGTCCCAGCCTGCCGCAGCCGCCTGCCGGACCAGTTCTCCTCCAATGAAGCCTGAGGCTCCCACAATTCCCATCTTTCCCTTATTCCCGCTCATCCTCCGCCATCATCTGTCGGTCTCGGCATCACGCAATCGCTTTCCACCTTTACTTGCCCTCCTCCAGCGCATGAGATGCCGCCCGATGAGGCTTGTTACCTTCCTGCTTTCCACAACCCTCCCCATTGTCGCCCAACAAGCCGGTGACATCCCCGATCAGGAGCCTCAACCGATCGCACCGGTCAAACCGGTGCCGCTCCCGACCGATATCGACATGCTCGCGGCCGAGGACCTGACTCCCGCCGAGCCGGAATCGGTGAAATTGGAGATGGACGGCGGCGCCGAATACACCGCAGCAACCAAAACTCTCGTCTCCAAGGGACCGATCCGTGCCACGGCTGACACCGGCATGACGCTGACCGCCGATCGCGGAAGTTTCGATGGCTCTTCCAACAAAATACTCGTCCGAGGAAACGTCAAACTCCGCACCGAGACCGGCATCGAGATTTTTGCCGACAAGGGAGTTCTCGATGACAAGGCACAGACCGTAACGCTCACAGGAGACGTCTCCATTTATCAAGGTCAGACACTCCAGCGCGGTGAAAGCGTGGTCTACCTGATGAAGGATCAGAAAATCGACGCCTCCGGCTTGCGCACCGGAGTCGATCCCATCCTCCTCGAAGCCGGGCAGTTCACGATCGAGGAGCGCGACGGAAAACAGATCTTTGTCGGGCGGGACGCAGGCGTCACCACTCACGATGTCGAGGATCCGGGCTTCTGGGTCCGGGCGGACGAAACCACCGTTTACCCTGACGACAAGGTCACCTTCAAAAACATGAAGGTCTATGCCGGTGACACCCCGATTTTCTGGCTCCCCTACTTCTCCCAGCCCCTCGATGGTGATCTGGGATACCATTTCATTCCGGGGGCTCGCAGTGCTTGGGGTGCCTATTTGCTCAACAGCTACGGCATCTTGCTTGGCGACGGTGATTCGGTCACAGGCGATGAAGCCTGGTTGCTGTCTCGCTGGAATTTCGATCTGCGCAGTCGCCGCGGTGCAGCCGCCGGTGTCGACCTCATCGACCGCCGTCTGGAAGATAACCCCAATCTAACCGGTCTCTCACTCTACTACGCCTACGATCTTGATCCAACCATCAGCCGCACCGGCCTGCCGCGGCCGCCGCTGAGCAACAACCGTTGGAAAGCCGCGCTCCAATATCAGACGCCACTTCCCTTCGAAGGAGGTGACAAGTGGCGGGCGGATTTCAACCTGACCGCGCTCAGCGATGCCTACTATCTCGAGGATTTCGATCAGGAAATGTTCCAGATCGATCCGAATCCTGACAACACGATCGGGCTCTACCGTCAGGCTGAAGACTCACTCTTCGGGATCATGCTCCGGGTCAGGCCGAACGACTTCTATCGCTCCGATACCCGCCTCCCGGAGATCAGCTTTGACCAATCCCGCCGTCCGATCTTCGGCTCGCCCATTCTTCACGAGGGTCTGAATTCGCTGACCATCGCAGCCGAACAAATCGGAACGAGCTCGGCCTCCACGATCAATGCGCTTCTCGCTCTCCCTCCCGGCAGTCCGCTCGCGCCGGTCCTCTTCAACCAGCTTCCGCCCTACGAAAGACAACTTGTCGCTGCCATTCGGGCCATCCCCCCCGGTAGCCCGGCGCTGCCTTCCCTCACCGAGCAACTTCTCGGCCCCTCGTTCACCCGCTTCAATACCTACCAGGAATTCTCGATTCAAAAAACCTATGGCGGATGGCTTCACGTCACTCCCGAACTCGGCGTCGGCTACAGTCGCTACTGGAATGTCGATGGCCCCGCCAACTCGATCAGCCGTACCCACTTTTACGCAGGTGCCGAAGCCTCGCTCAAGTTCACCAAGGACTTCGGAGATCACCGCAGCCGCAAGTGGGGGCTCGATGGTCTGCTCCATGTCTTCCAACCCTACGGCCAGTTCTCCTATCTGAATACCGACGACCTTGATCCGCTTTTCCCGGGGATTGATCGCGAGACCTTCTCGACCCGTCCCCGGACGCTCGACCCCAGCCGTTTCACCGCCGTCGACTCGCTTCGCGACTGGTCGATCTTGCGCCTCGGCATGCGCAATCACCTCATCACCAAGCGCGACGGTCAGAACCATGAGTGGCTCTACATGGATACCTACATCGATGCCTATTTCGATGACCCGGATTTCAATCGGAGCTTCTCAAACCTCTACAACGACCTCTACTGGACGCCCCTCCCGTGGGTCGGTCTCACCCTCGAAACCCAGTTTCCCGTCGTCAGTGATGGTTCCGGATTTTCCGAGGTCTCCACCCGGATCCGCTTCATGCCGAACGAAAACATGGAAGTCTCCGTCGGAAACCAATTTCTCAATAATCACCCCATCCTCATCGATTCCAACCGCTTCGATCTACGCACCTTCGTCCGCCTCAACGACGATTGGGGTGTAGGTGCCCTGCAGCTTTGGGAAATGGATGACGGGGTTCTGGAATACCAGCAATACACCGTGCACCGCGACTTCAATCACTGGGTCGCCGCCTTGGGTGTCTCTGCTCGTGACAACCGCCTCAACAACGAATACGGCGTCGTTCTGTCCTTCACGCTCAAGGATTTCCCGTCTGCCACACTGCCATTGAGAATGGACACGCAGTAGTTCCTGGCCGAGGGCAACACCACCATCCATCCCATCGTATGACGCCTGCCGAACTCACCTCCGCCCTCAATTGGCGCTACGCCACCAAGTCCTTCGACTCCGAAAAAGCCGTTCCCGCGGACGCCTGGCAGGCCCTGCTCGACAGCCTCGTTCTCGCCCCTTCATCCTTCGGCCTCCAACCGTGGAAATTCATCGTCGTCTCCGATCCGGAAATCCGTGAGCGACTCCGCGGGAACTCATGGGGACAGTCCCAAGTGACCGCTGCCGACAAGCTCGTCGTCTTCACCAGCCGCACCGACATGGCGCCCGAGGACATCAAACGCTGGGTCGACCGCCTTGCCGAAGTTCAAGGGCAGACGCCGGAAGAACTCAAAGGCTATGCCGGCATCGTCGAGGGCTTTTGCCAGCGCATGTCACCGGAGGCCCGCCACAACTGGAACATTCGCCAAACCTACATCGCCCTCGGCCAATTCATGGCCGCAGCCGCCACCATCGGTGTCGACACCTGTCCGCTCGAAGGCATCGACCCCACGGGCTACGATCACGAACTGGGTCTCGCCGGAAGCGGCTACGCCACCTGTGTCGCCTGCGCCGTCGGCTACCGGGCATCTGATGACCGTTCCGCTACCAGACCCAAGGCCCGGTTCCCGGCGGACGAGGTGGTCTGGGAAAAATAAACCGAGCGCGCTACTCCGCGGTTAGATGGTGGAAATCGCGGAAGTTCAGAGCCTTCACGTTGCCTTCCGGATCATCGTAGAGCACAACGACGTAGTTGCCGATGTCCAGGACGGGAATCGATGGCAGGTCCCCGCTCTCCAAGCGGAGAGGCACATAGCCTTCCGGATATTTCATGGGCGCTGATGTGGTCATGAATCGCTTCACGATGTGCTTTGACCAATTTCCCTCGGGGTCCCTCATTTCCACCTGAATCTCCGGCTGACGGGAGACCGAAATGAAAGTGGCTTCACGTTCCTTTGACTGCGCCTTCTGCTTCAAGCGCAGGATCCTGATCTGCCAGTGGGCCGGCTTGTCGTCGGTCGCCGGAACTCGTTCCGCAAAGGGTATCACTGTCGTCGTCTCCCCAGCCTCGATCTCCACCTTGGTCTCACCCGGCTCCAAACCCTCCCGTTGCACCACGACCTTGCAGCGTCCCAGCTCGACACCCATCCCACCCGTGGCGGCACCAAGCTGATAACCGTCCGGATAAAGATTGTTCCCGTTCAAGAGCAACTCCACCGGTCCTTCGCCAGGAGCAACCGCATTCACAAGGCGGATGAAACCATATTTGTTCCTATCCTGCTCCTGAGCAGCGGCAAAAATCGAAAGACTGAGAAAAACGGCGATGCTAAAAATCGTTCTCATGTTTTATCTGCGGATAGTAGTTCAGTTCGTCGATCTCTCCAACATCGTTCCTCTCACCCGGATCAGCAAAGACGGTAAAGACCTTGCGCGACTCCGCCAAAACCACAGGTTCGACAGTCGACCCCGCAGCCAGTGGCGCCACCGCCTGACCCACCACCCAGACCCTGAAATTCCGGGACCGCACCGTTGTTCCCTCATACATCCGGGCAAAGAGCTCTTCCGCCGCTGCATCGTTCCACTCGATCTCGTCGCCGAGGGAGTACATTTCGCGGTTTCCGAAAACCTTAGGTGCAGATTCATCGTCCGGATCGCCCAAATACTCGCGAATTCTAGCCAGATCGTAGGCTGAAGTGAAGGGTCGAGACTCGACGATCGCCTCCGCCACCAAGTCGGCCGCCCTTTCACGAGTCGGCGTTCCCAAGTCGATCTCCTTCGTCCACCTCCTCATCTGGGGTGCCCCCCGATGGTCGTCGCGCAAGACTCTGGAGAGCTTCGGATCCTGCTTCAAATTGCCAGCTGCCAGTACTCTGAGCACGTCCTCGCTTGCGGTGTTCAAGTTCACCTTCCCATCAACATTGATCACCGGACCTTCCCTCTCTTCCTGATCATCGGACTGGGGAATCCCGACATGGAAAAGGTCAAGCAACCTGGCTGCGTGCTGTTCCGGATTGTCAAATCTAGGATGCTCAATGCTGCCGATGGCCAGCGTGTTGCCACCGCCGTGCATGTCGCTCGGATAGGATTCAAGCGCCACCCGTGGCCAGCGGTCACGGCCGGATGGCATATTGCCTCCCCGCTTCGGAGGAATCGGAGCAAGGGTTTCCGTATCATCCCGACCACTTCCAGAATCACCGTCGAGATCACTGTAAGTCGGCCACCACATCACCGGATCAAATACCCGCCCCAGTTCCGCCGCCGAAAAAAATCGTCCTTCGTTCGACAGACGCTGCACGGCATTCTCCACCTCGGGAGTCGGCGGCTTGCCGATCAGGGCACTCGAAACGGGTGAAGTCGAGTCGTTGCCGGAGACACTCCAAGTGCCCACGTCCGAATCATGTCCACCGTCCGGCCACTCGGAAGGAAGCACCCTGCCGTAGGTCGACCTCTTGCTCTTGGTGTCACGATCATAGATGGTTCCTCGCCTGATGTTCCTCCGGTTCGGACTCGCATTCTCAGGATAAGCGTTGAGCCCGAGCGGCCACCTGGGACTACGAATGTAGTTGGCGATTCTTGGATCCCCCATGTTGTTCACGAAGTCTCCATACGGCCCGAAACTGTGACCCGAAATGGCAGCTTTGGTGACATACTTGGCCCGCTCTGCATTGAAATTAAAGTCCGCCTCACTCGAACCGACCGAATACCTGATGATCTTGTCGACCCGATCGACGTCTTCGGAATTCCAACGGAGCGAAATTCCCGACGCGCCCATGGGTTCAATAAGCGAAAACGAGGTGATGAAGACACTTCCCGGACCCGACCGTGGACCGACGTCCAGACGGTATTCCACGGACGCGAACTCTCTTGTTTCATATTGATCCGGCTGCAATGACATCTGAAGCGGGGGAGACCAGAATCGCCCGTCGATCTCAACCAAGGAATGAGTCGCCCGCTCAGGATTGTTCATGATGATCGGATCATCGAAACGCTGGCCTTGGGGAAGAGCTCCTATACCCGTCGTACTCAGCCCGTTCTCGTAGCTGACCTGCACTTCACCACTCACCTCCTTGTCGGTCATGTTCCATACCTCCGCGTAGAGCTTCATCGTCCACAGCAGATACTTGCGGTCATCCGTCAGCTCCAAACCACGAAAGTGAATTTGAAGGAAAATTTCGCTGAGAAGCGGATACCCATCCAGTCCGCGAATGCCCGCTTCGATCGTCGCATCATTGTCAGCGTCGGCATAATCAAAAGCCCCCGCCGCCAGAGTTCCCAAGTAGTCATCCGGAAAGGCACCGCGGCGCTCTTCGAACTCGGGCAGGGCATCCTCGATCTGCTGCTTGAACTCATCGATCGCTTGGGACCGCGGCTTCACCAGAAGCTCGTTGAGGTTAAGCTTCGGCCTGCCCGCGACCGCCTCGTCAATTCCGGGAGAGAACGGAATCAGCGCCTGCTCCGTGTAAGGGTAGAGTTCGTTGATCGTATGACGCTCGACGGCATCCGCTTTCAAATCCACCAAACCGCCCGTTTCGTTGCGTTCCAGAGGGGCCTCAAAACCAGCGGCCGCCAGAGTCGAATTGGGGGAAAGCATGACTGGACGACCCTCGATCAGCTTGTCATCGAGATCACTACTATCTTCGTCCCCTTCCAAATCCGGATCGAGGACATGCAGAGCCATCTCAACCCCGGGACCCTCGGGCTCCAGTTTGACCGCCGCAGCCGGACTCGGCCACTCCACCCGCGCGAGCATCTCGTCGTCCCAAGCACTTCCTTCACCATTGAGATCAAGCCGTCCCTGCAAATCCTCCACCCAGTAGCCATAGCGCCCGACCATGCGACCTTCTTCATCCTCCACAGGAATCCAAGCGACCGATGCCTCGTCCGCCCAAGGCAAGACCTCAACTTCCAGCGGCGAATTCCCAGTCCCCGTGTTCGGTTCAGGAAGTTCCCTGAGGTCCGTCACCGTTTCCCTTCCCGCATTCGAGGAAAAGAGAGGAATAAGGTCGTAGCTGACATCGGTTCCCCCGCCCATTCCACGAGCGAGATAAAGATAATCCAAATCTTCCTTGGAGGTGTCGCCAGTTTCCAACGACTTGGAGAGAATCAGGTAATCGTCATTGGCGGTCTGCTCGCGCAAAAGACCCCTCACATCCTCCATCCCCGCACGCGCCACCCATTCCGCACGCTTGGCATCGAGATAGGATCGCGCCGTCTTGCGCTCGATCCCCACAACCGCCAATACACCCACCGCCATCAACAGCATCGCCGCCATCACGACAAGAACGGCCGCAAGCGTGAATCCATCTCGGTGACTTTCTCTAATTTCAGCGCGCATGTCCAAAGGGGTGAATGATTTGATATATTTCCAGCTGATCCGAGCGATCCGCCTCATCCGAATCTCCTAGCAGAGGACTGCTGTCCCAGTCAGCGGTCGTCCTGAGCTTGGAAGCGAGCTCACGCCGGGCCACCACGAGCTTCAGACGGATCACGTCGGGCATCTCCGAGAGGGGATCGTCGTCCGTCTGCTCCCAATCCTCCCACGTCCCGTCTTCCCCACGAATCAATCCTTCGGCTTCAAACGACAACACACCGAACGACACCGGCTCGTCTTCAACGCGCTCCTCGTAGAGCTCCTCAATCCGGCCGTTCCTCAAACTACTAAAAACCTCGTCACTGCTACGGAATCCACGCATCAGGCAACGCACCGTATCACGACCCAGTTCGATGTCCTTCACATAGTAATAAACCAGACACAAATCCCCGATCGCCTCGCTCTCCGACTGCGCATCGCTCGGCTGCAAACAAGTGAATCCCAAGGTATCCTTCCGCCACGTGTCGGTCGATTCCTCGATCTCCAAAATACCGGCCGATGCCTTCGACATGTCCTCGGCGACCAGAGTGAGCACCGCGCGCGATTCCCGCTCCGCCGCCACACCATCCGTACTCCGCCCATACTGCTCGCCCGTCGTGCTCAGAGAAGCAACCGCCAGCAGCAAGACAATCGCTCCGATCCCCGTCGAAGCGAGCATCTCGATCAAAGTAAATCCATTCGGCTTCCTCATGGCAATTTGGTGTGAAAACTCGCCTTCGACCGTTTATCCGAAGACTTCGTCGCAGGGTACTCGACGTCAACGGTGACCGTCACCAAGTCGACTTCCCGACTCGTCGTGTCCACATTCCCGGAAATTCTCGCCACATAGTAAACCTGCTCGTTTCCGATTTCAGCGAGACCCTCGTCAAACTGCGCTCGGGTCACATCGCCAAGCACCGCGCCATCTCGACCAAACCCGAGGCCCATGAAACTTCCGCTGCTTCCAAATGCCGCCCCAGCCTCGACCTTTGGAAAATACTCCGAAGTTCCCTCCCGTGCCGCTCTCAGCTCCACCATGCAGAAGTCCGCGATCGCTGGAGCCCGAGTCTCCGCCCGCGCCGAGCTTCCGGTGACTCCCGCCTTCAAGATCGCTGCCAGCACCAGCGGGATGACCACAGCCAGCACCCCCATCGAAACGATCGTCTCGACCAGCGAAATGCCGGAAGCATGCAAACGATGACTGGAACGCTTTTTCATAGGTCAATCAGCCATGGACGGGCGACCACTCGACCGATGCGAATGGTGCGGCTTGCTCCTCCTTCGAACGGCACGGCTGAACCATCGCGGTAGGTGCCTCGGCCGATCCTGACGACCACGGATTGAGATCCCTGCGGCACCGAAAGACCACCGCGAGCGGTGAAAACCAGCGCGTGAACGTCAGCCATTTCGTTTCCATCATTCCACTCAATGCTTATTGGATTTCCATCCCGAAAGTTATCCAGCGAATCCACTTCGCCACCGAAAAATGCGATTCCACCCGGAAGTTTCACCCACCTCTGAAGCAAGCGGCCCTCGAGCGTCCCATCGTCGGTCTCACCCTCGATCTCGAAGAGCCCAAGCCGGCAAACTCCATCCGTGAACCCTCCCTGCCCGGGCTCCAACACCGCCAGGGCGACATCCCGCCTGCGGGTAATTGCAGAAGTCCGCCCCTGTTCGACCATCGCGGTGAACGATTCTCCAGCCGTTCTCAGGGCCGCAGCACCCGTGTTGCCGATCACCGTCAGAGAAATCCCCACCAGGATCACGATGATCCCGATCACGGTGATGATCTCAACCAGCGTAAAGCCCGCCGAATGGCGATCTCTCGATGGATTTCGGAAATGAGTCACAAAAAATAGAGGGGTGGTTTGAGAAGAATAAAACTGATCCTGGGAAGCTTGGTCGCACTCTGAATCAACGGCAATCAATCCAGTTGCGAAGCCATCGCGGTGACGATCTCGTCATGCCGATCAAAGTCTCAGTGGTTTTCATCCTATTAAACTAAAGCCCGTTTCGTGCCGTCTCTTCCTCAATCGATGGCAATCTTGGAAGCAATAGGCCTTGTTCATCATCATTTATCCGAAAATTCCTTCCAAAGAAAAACCCCGACCCGTTCTCACCGGTCGGGGTTTGCAAATTACACTGCAAACAACGCTCGATCAGTTCCAGCTCTTGATGTCGTCCGGCGTGTTGGGCTTCTTATCGCCACCAAAACTATAGACCGCAACCTGCTTGCCACGGAGCCTCACCTGCTGACCACCGAAACTGAACTGCAAGGTGTCTTCGTAATCGTTGTTCAGCACGACCGTGTAACCATTGCCGAAGGGATCGTAGAGTCCGTTGACGGTGTCTCCACTGCCGTAGTCGATCCCACCCTTCTTGCCCTTGGCTTCCTTACCTTGAAGGAAAACAACACCCCGGGTATTCTCCACATCCGATCCGGATCCTTCCATGCCCAGGAGGATCTCAAGGAGCTTGACCCCATCGCCATCGGTCTGCAGCTCGCTGCTGCCCACTTCCGGCAAACGGTTGTATTCCCCATAGAAGTTCTCGACCGCCGAAGCCAGTCCGTTGGCCATGACCAGCCCCTCAGTTTTCTTGGCCTTCTTGATCGCCAGATTCACTCCGGCAAAGCTGAGACCCGCCAAGACGGCGATGATGGTAATGACGACAAGCAGCTCGATCAGCGTGAAGCCCTTGGTACGATGGGAAGTTGAATGGTTTTTCATAAGATTAGTTGGTGATGTTCAGAAAAGAAACCGCATCGGCCCGAGTCTGGCAACGCGCTTTTGCTTAGCCTTGACAACGTAAATACATACTGCCAGCTTCCCGGTCTGGCAAGCGCCCGTTTTCAAAAAATCTCAAATCTCTTGAGACAGGGCGCCATCGGCATTTGAGCCGTGAGAATCCATCGATTCGCGTTGCCGGCTCCCTGTACCCACACCAATATCCGTTATGTCTCAAGCTTCCCTGCCCGACCGCATCCTCGAATTGATGCGCTCGAGCAACTACCGTCCGATGAACAAATCGGACCTCTCCCGCGCTCTCAAAGTCCCGATTCATCAGCGTTCCCTCCTTCGCAGGGAGCTCTCCGCCCTTGAAAAGGCTGGAAAAATCGTCCTCGGCAACAAGAACCGCTACCAGACCCCCTCTTCGACCGGCGACCAGCTGCGCGGCACCGTGAAATTCACTCCAAAGGGGGATGCCTGGTTCTTCCCCGATCAGGCCGATACCGAAAACAAGGCCTCCGGAATCGATCTGGAAAAAAATTCCCGCCTCTACGTCCCCCGTCGCGATACCGGAAACTCCCTCGATGGCGACCGCGTCCTCGCGTCCCTCCACCAGCCGCGCCCCGATTCGAAGGACTTCCGCCGCAATCGCGACGCCGAGCCGGAAACCCGCGCCAAGGTCGAAAACGTCATCGACCGCCGCTCAGGCAAAGTCGTCGGTGCCTTCCACAGCGCCGCCAAAGGCAAAAATTCATGGGTGATCGCCGATGACCCGGCAATGAACGGAAGAGTCGATGTCATCGGAGACAACACCGCCCGCGCCGGCCAGATGGTCGTCGTCGCGATCGACGACTACGAAAGTGTCCCGCCGCGCGGTCACGTCATCGAAGTCCTCGGCTGGCCCGACGAAGCCGGCGTCGACATCCTCGCCATCATCCACCGCAACGGCATCAAGACCTCGTTCCCGGACGAAGTCCTCAGCGAAGCCCGCCAGTTTGGCGACGAGGTCGACCCCAAGGAAATCAAACGCCGCGAAGACTGGCGCGACCGCCTCGTCATCACCATCGACCCCGGCGATGCCAAGGACCACGACGATGCCATCTGGGTCAGCAAGACCAAGAACGGCTGGCAGCTCGCCGTCCACATCGCCGACGTCTCCCACTACGTCAAACCTCGTACTTCACTCGACAAGGAAGCCATCGAACGCGGCAACTCGACCTACCTCGTCGACCGGGTGATCCCGATGCTCCCCGTTGAGCTCTCAAACGGCCTCTGTTCGCTCAAACCCTTTGCCGACCGCCTCACCAAGTGCGCCATCCTCGACGTCAACCGTCAGGGCAAGGTGATCAAGTCACGCTTCTGCGATGCCGTCATCCACTCCCGGTCGAAACTTTCCTACGAACAAGCCCAGACAATTCTCGATGGCAAACCGGCGCCGAAGGATTCTCCTCAGGAGCTCGTCGAGATGGTCAAGGAGGCCTGGGCAATGGCTTCCCGCATGCGCAAAAAGCGCTTCGACGACGGAGCACTCGACCTCGAAATGCCCGAAGTCCGGGTTCGGCTCGACGATCAGGGCAAGGCGGACCGGATCGAAAAGGTCATCCACACCGAAAGCCACCAGCTCATCGAGGAATGCATGCTCGCCGCCAACGAATCGGTGGCCCGCATCATCAAGATGCGCAACAAGCCCGCGATCTATCGCATTCACGAAGAACCCGAAGCCGCTCGCCTGCTTGAATACGGCGAGACCGCCAAAGCCTTCGGCTACAGCTTCGGTGATCTGACCAACAAAAGGCATATTCAGGAACTACTCGATGCCGCCAAGGGCAAGCCCGACGAGCACGCCATCAAGATCGGCCTGCTCAAGTCACTCAAACGCGCCGCCTACTCGCCCGATCCACTCGGTCACTACGGCCTCTCGAAGAGTAACTACTGTCACTTCACCTCGCCGATCCGCCGCTACGCCGACCTGATCATCCACCGCGCGTTACAGCCCTTCCTCGACAACGCCCCGAAGCACCCGGACAAGACCTTCGGTCAGTCCGAGCTTCACGACATCGCCCGCCACATCTCCGACACCGAGCGCGCGTCGGCCGATTCCGAAAACGAGTCGAAAAACATCAAGATGCTCGAGTATCTTGATCGCTGTTCGAAAGCCGACAAACCCGTCATCTTCGAAGGCCTCATCACCGAAGTCCGCAGCATGGGCCTGATGGTCGAAGCCACCGAGATTGGCACCCGCGGCGTCATCAAACGCGAGGACCTCCCGCAAGGCCCCTGGCGGTTCGAGCAAAGCCAGGCCCGCCTCGTCGGCCCCGGCGGCCGCCAGTTCCAGATGGGTCAACGCATCAAACTCGAAGTCGCCAACATCGATCACGAGCGCCGTTTCGTGGACTTCAAAATCTCCGGCGAAGCCGTCGGCACCGGAGGTCGCAGCTCCCGCAGCAACAGCAACCGCCGCCCCTCGAAAACTGCCAGCAAGGGGAATCACGATAAGGACAAGTCGTCCACCAAGGGGGCCCGTTCGTCAAAGCGCCCGCAAAAGAAGGCCGCGAAGAAGGCTGCTAAACAGCACGCCAAGCCCCTCCGCCACAAGCGCAAGAAGAAGGCCTAGCAGACGAAGGGCTCCGCCGGAAAGCGCTCGTAGTCCCGCCTTCAGGCGGATTGAACAACCTCGATGCTCCCATACCAAGGAGCGGCCATGCTCTTATCAATTCCACGACTTCACATCATCGTTCGTCCCCTCGATCCCGTCCTTTCCTACCGACCAAACGGCCGCTTGCTTACCTCTCAACCTGATCGTCTGATCACCGTAGCGGAATTTAAGCGTATCCTTTTTATCCGAATTGAGAATCACGGTGTAAGGTCGGCCGTACGAATCGAAAAGCCCTTCCGGCGAGTCATCGGCAGTGTAAGCAATCCCATCTTTGCCCCCCTTTGCCTCCTTTCCCTGAAGGAAGATCACGGATCGCACATTTTGAGCCTCAGGCAGAGAACCTTCCATATTCAGCAAAATCTCCAATAGTTTCTCACCTGCAGGCCCATCGGTTTGAACCCGATCCCCGCCTACATCCGGAAGGTGATTATACTCGCCGTAGAAATTCTCAACTGCCGAGGCCAGCGATGACGCCATCATTTGACCGCTAGGTTTTCTATTAACCCTAACCGCTCTCTGGACAACAACCCATCCCATCAAGCCAAGCACCACTAGACCTCCAAAAACTGCGATCAAAACTCGACGGACGGAAACCTTCTCCTCACTCATCCCCGAAACCCTACTCTCACCGTCAATCCGTAGAAATCTCCAAACTTCGTTCTCTTCGTTTCCTGGGCCTGAAGACCTCAAATCAAGAGCGCAAATTTTAAAGTTCCCCCTATCGCCCCTCTCAGTTTCACTCCGCCCCATGAAGTTCGTCACCTTCCTCCTTCTCCCCGCTCTCGCCTTCGCCCACCCGGAAGAAGGCAAGGCTCCCGGCAAAGGACCCGAAACCGCCGTCCGCACCGGCAACGGCCAATGGACTTTCGAAGCCGTCCCCCACTGGGGCGAGCTCCCCGAAGGCAAGAACATCGGCCCGACCCACGGCGGCGTGGTCGTCGATGACAAGACCGGCCTGATCTACGCCTCGACCGATGCCGAACACGCGATCCTCGTCTATCAACCCGACGGCAAGCTGGTGAAAAGCATCGCTCCCGAATGTCGCGGCTTCCACGCCATGGACATCGCCGAGGAAGACGGCAAAACGGTCATCTATGGTGCCCAGTTGAAAGGCCCCAAACCACTTCGGGTCGTCAAAATCGATACCGAAGGCAAAACGCTGCTGGAGATCTCCAAGGAAACCATGGGCCCGATCCAAGGTGGCTGGAAGGGCCTGACTGGCGTCGCCGTCGCACCCGATGGCACCATTTTCTGCTCGATGGGCTACGGCGCGAACTTCATTCACAAGTTCGATGCCAGCGGCAAACTGATCAAGAGCTTCGGTGGCAAAGGTGACGGCCACAAGGTCGCCACCAACACCTGCCATGGCCTCAAGGTCGACCTCCGTTTCGATGCCCCCCGCTTGCTGATCTGCGATCGCGAAAACCGCCGCCTCATCCACACCGACCTCGATGGCAACTGGATCGGCGAATACGCCACCAATCTCCGTCGCCCCTGCGCCGTCTCCATTCTCGGCGACTACTGCGCCGTCGCCGAACTCGAAGCCCGCGTTACCATTCTCGACAAACAAGGCACCCCCGTCTCGTTTCTTGGCGACAACCCCAACAAGAAGCAGTGGGCGAACTTCAAGGTCGAAGCGAAGGACATGAGCACCGGCATCTTCACCGCGCCCCACGGCCTCTCCTTCGACAAGGACGGCAACCTCTATGTCGAGGACTGGAACCAAACCGGCCGCATCACCAAGCTGGTGAAGATCAAGTGAGTCACGGCTGGAGACACCGCTCCCGCGCGGCCGCTTTCTCCCGTTCGCAGGGCTGTCAAAAGGGTCCCTTTCGCCGCACACTCGCCTCTTGCATCCTCCGGGATCGCCCCTAGCCTCCCGTCGACATGAAACCTCAAATCATTCCTGGCGTCCTGGCTCTCAGCCTTGCCGCATCGATGGCTGCAAGCGCTGAAGAAACCCCCCCCGCGGAAAAACCGAAGGCCGTTTCGCCACCTGTGCAGGTCCCGCCGGCCACGGCTCCTCCCATGGATCCCGCCGTCATGAAGAGCGATTCGTCCTATGGACTCGGCTACCGCACCGGCGGTGAATTCGGACAGCGCTGGGGCAATTTCGGCGTCACCGTCGACGACATCGACAACGAAAAATTCTTCGAAGGCTTCCTGACCGGCTTCAAGGGCGAAGAGCCTGGACTGGACGTGGAAAAGCTCGGCGCGGCGATGCAGGCCCTCGGCAACATGCTGCAGGAGCGCGAGAAGGAAATCGGCGCCAAGAACCTCGCGGAAGGCACTGCCTTCCTTGAAGAAAATGCCAAAAAAGAGGGCATCATCACCACCGAAAGCGGACTTCAGTATCAGGTCCTCGAGAAGGGCGGCGACACCAAGTATGTCGCTCCGAAAGAAGGGGAGCCTGAGAAGCAGTTCATGGTGAACTACAAGGGATCGCTGATCGATGGCACCGAGTTTGATGCGTCGCCCGAAGGTGAGCCGATCCCGATGACCATGCAGGTCGTCGAAGGTTTCAAGGAAGCCCTCACCCTGATGCCTGTCGGTGCCAAGTGGAGGCTCTTCGTCCCAGGCAAATTGGCCTACGGTGAGCAACGTCGTTCGGCCGATATCGGACCGAATCAGACTCTCATCTTCGATCTCGAGCTCGTCGAAATCAAGGACGCACCGGCTCCCGCCCATCCCGGTGGCATGCCGTTCCCAATGCCAGGACAATAAGCCCACTCTTCCCGTGTCCCGACTCACCTACTACGGTCATGCTTGTTTCGGCGTTGAACTCGCCGACGGAACCAAGTTGCTCTTCGATCCCTTCATCACGCCAAACGAACTGGCGAAGGACATCGATATCGCAGGAGTCGGCGCGGATTATGTGCTCATCACACACGGTCACGAAGACCACCTCGCCGATGCAGAGGAGATCCTGAAGCGCACCGGCGCCACTTTGGTCTCCAACTTTGAAATCGTCACCTGGTTCACGGGCAAGGGCATTGAAAAGGCCCATCCAATGAACCATGGCGGCGGCTTCGACTTCCCTTTCGGACGCGTCAAATACGTCAACGCCATCCATTCCTCCTGCCTGCCGGACGGCAGCAACGGAGGAAACCCCGGCGGCTTCATCATCGAGACCCCGGAGTCATCATTCTATGTCTCCGGCGATACCGCGCTGCACTCCGACCAGAAATTGATTGGCGAGTTTCACCGCCTCGATTTCGGAGTGCTATGCATCGGTGACAACTTCACGATGGGACCCTCCGACGCCGCGATCGCCGCGGAGTGGGCCGGCATCAAGAAGGCCGTGGGCGTCCATTACGACACCTTCCCACCGATCAAGATCGACCACACCGCCGCCAAGGGCGAGTTCGCCAAGCGCGGTGTCGAATTGCTACTACCACCGATTGGTGACAGCATCGATCTCTGAAGAGAGTCGGCGACTCAATTCGGCATCAGGGCCCTGACCGCTTTATCGCTTCCTTTCCAGCGATCAATCAAGGCGGCCTTCATTTCGACCTGAAGCGTGTCATTCGCCCGCAGCGTGATGCTCTTGTGGGTCAGCTGTTTGAAATCGAGGCAGTACTGTCTCGAGTCGCGCAGCAGCAGCACGTTCCGTCCGCCAAACGAATCCCGTCCACCCGCCGCGTCCAAAGCCTGAATGACCGTCATCCCCTGTCGGAAAGGAACCTGACCCGCGCGTTTGACATGTCCTCCAACGCTGATCACCGCGCCGGTGGCCTGCTGGCCTTTCAGCGCCACCACATCGATCGCCGGAGAGGCATAGATGCCGCCATCCTTGTAGGATTTCTCCACGGCTCGCGCAAAACCGTTAGGACTCAAGCCACTGGCACGCACCAGATGATCCAATAGCGGCAAACTCACCCGCCCGTCATCACCGACCGTGTACTCGCCATTGATCTTCTGCTGCTCCTCCGCGGATACCCCACGCAGCGTCAGCCGAATCGCATCCCCCGGTCGCAAGGTTTCTGCCGAAACAGATGCAGCCAGACCAATCACCATCATGCAAAGCGCTATCAAGTTCTTCATAACGGCAACGATCCATGCCGAAATCTTTACTTTGTGTCAAAAAGTTAATTTCTCGCGACGCAAACCTGCCATTGCTTTGCAGGGATTTGCGGGCGATACTGCCGACAGATGACACGGCACCGTCCCATGCAGTTGATTCAGTTCGCCGCCGCTCCGCTAATCGCACTGCTCGCCGCGAATTGCGCGCCGTCGTACACTCTCGTCAAACACAGTCCGGCAGAAAAGGTCCGCAACGAAACTTTTCAGTACCGCAAATGGGTGCGGAGTACGGCCGAACCCGACACCGTGTTGATTGGCCTGCATGGCTTCAGCGGCGCTTCGATCGACTACGAGAATCTGGCGAATCATCTTCTCAAGAATCAACCCGACACAGCGGTCTATGCCTACGAAGTCCGCGGCCAGGGCCGGGACCCCCTGAAGGAGCGGCGCGGCGACATTGATGATCCCGCCAACTGGTCGCGCGACCTGCTCGCCTTCACGGATCTGGTCCGCGAAGAGCACCCCGGCGCACGCGTGGTCTGGTTCGGAGAAAGCATGGGATCGCTCATTCTTTCCCATACCTACCGGGACGTCGTCGCCAACGGCGGCGAGGCTCCCTGCGATGCGATTGGCGTCACCTCACCCGTCGTGAAAATCCGCGACGACTTCCCGAAATGGAAGAAGGAACTCGTCCGCGGCGTTTCGAAGCTCGCACCCGGCGCCCGGGTTTCACTCGAAGCCCTCTCCGGCGGCGAACCGGTGCAGATGACCGAGGACACCATTCACTCCGAGCAATCGGAAACCAACTCGTGGCACGTCGACCGCCACACCCTGCGACTCCTCGTCACCCTCGGCGACATGATCGAGGAAATGCCCGAATGCGCTTCGCAGTACCAGGTTCCGACCCTCGTCCTCTACGGAGGTCAGGATTTCTTCACCACTCCGGATGACGTCAAGGCCTTCAGTTCCCACATTCCCGAGTCGACCGACCTGACTCGAAAATTCTACCCGGAAGGCCATCACCTGCTGATGTATGACTCGGTGAAGGAAAAGGTCATCGCCGACATTGCCGACTGGCTGGACGAGCTTCGAAACAAGGGCTGAGACGCCCTGAATCCGACGCCTCAAGGTCTTTCGGCTCCCCACTTGCCAACTTCGCCGGCTCCATCCAAGTTCCTCCGTCCATGAAGTTTCTCGCTCTTCCCGCCACCGCAATCGTGCTGCTCGGCTCCTGCGCTCCCAAGGCAGTCATGGTCGAAGAAGTGGAGCAACCGACGGCCCCGGCCGTGGCGGAAAAGCCCGAAGAAGAACCCTCTCTGGATGGACTCCCGAATTTTAAACCCAATGACGGCCTACTTGACCCCTCCGGTCTGTCCGCCATGCCCACCGATCGCGACATGAAACCCACCGTCGGCCCTCTCGACGGCAGCCAGTCCACGGTGATCGCCAATCCTCCGGAAGCGGAAAAGGCTACCAGCGAATGATCACGCTGGCACCGCCACGATAGGGCGTTGGGCAGGAACGAAAGTAACCGCCGTAGAATCTCGTTTTCGGATAGAATCCGAAATTCCGCCCATATCGGTAGGGATAATTCCAACGCCTCGGGTAGCCGTTCCCACCCCAGACGGGCCAGATCTCACTACTCCATTCCCCCTGATACCGCGCACGACGATCAATCTCACGCTGTCGCCACTCCGCCACGAAGGGCACCTCGGCCGGGACGGCATCAGGACCTTCAACCAGCACCAACTTCCCTTCTGAGTCATACCATTCCGTCTCCCCCGGCTCGGCCGCCATCAAGGGTATCGCCAAGATCAGGATCCAAAGCGCCTTCATCTCCACACCCTGACATCAACTCGCCCCTCCCGCAAGTTCACTTCCCGCTTGGAAGCTCCACGATCTCGCCTAAACCCAAGCCGTGCCACGCCCGCCGAAGAAATTTCATCCCCATCCGTTCGAATATCATCAGGAACTCGAAGTCACCATCGATTCCCTCACCAACCTCGGCGACGGCATCGCCCGCGTGGCAATCCCTGACGACGACCCGGAAGGATCCGACAGCAAGGACTGGGTGGTCTTTGTTCCCTTCTGCCTCCCTGGCGAGAAAGTCCGCATCCGCATCTTTCGCAACGACAAGAACCACTCGCGAGCCGATTTGCTCGAAGTCCTCGAAGCCTCCCCCGAACGTGCCGAACCCGGCTGTCCGCTCTTCGGTGAATGCGGCGGCTGCCAGTACCAGCACTTCAATTACGAAGCCCAGCTCGCTTGGAAAACCCGCCAGGTCACCGAACTCCTCGAGCACATGGCCGGCATCAAACACGAGGTCCTGCCCTGCCATCCCTCGCCGAAGCTCTGGAACTACCGCTCAAAGATTACCCCCCACTTCGATCGCCCGAAGAACGACGTGATCGGCCCGATCGGCTTCCTGCCGAACGGCCGCCGCTCCGGACAAATCGATGTCGTTCAGTGCCCGATCGCGATGGAGGAAATCAACAAGGCCCTCCCAAGAATACGCGACGAAACCCGCCAGCGCGCGAAGTCCTACAAACGAGGAGCCACCCTTCTCCTCCGCGCCACCGAAGGCCGCGTCGAAACCAACCACAATGCCGTCGCTACGGAAAAGGTCGGAGACCTTTCCTTCGACTTCCTCGCCGGTGACTTCTTTCAGAACAACCCCTACATCCTCCCCGACTTCACCGGCCACGTCGCCCGTGAGGCCTCCGCTGGAAATACGAAATACCTGGTAGATGCCTACTGCGGATCCGGCCTCTTCGCTCTCACCCTTGCCGAGTACTTTGAAAAGGTCGCCGGCGTCGAAGTCAGTGAAACCGCCGCCGACTGGGCCCGCCGCAATGCCGAAACCAACGGCATCACCAACACCACCTTCCTCGCCGCTTCGGCCGAAGCCATCTTCAAGGACATCGATTTTCCCGCTGCCGAGACCGCCATCGTCATTGATCCCCCACGCAAAGGCTGCTCTCAGGAATTCCTCGATCAACTCATCACCTTCGGCCCCGCCCGGGTTGTCTACGTCTCCTGCAACCCCGCCACCCAGGTCCGCGACCTCGCCATCCTCACCGAAGGCGGCTTCGTGCTCGAAAAAGTCCAACCCTTCGATCTCTTCCCCCACACCCGCCACCTTGAAAGCGTAATGACGCTCAGAAACGGCGCCGCACCGGCCCCGTAGCTCGTGCACTCAGGGCTCGCCAAGATCCACCTCAATCTGCCCCTTCACCACCTTCTCCATGCTCTTGGCTTTCGCCTCAAGGCACTCAAGAAGCTTCAATTGAGCACGACATCGCACCAGATTGTGACCATCACGCTGCACCTTAAAATAGAGGTCACCCTCCAGATAATCCGTTAGAAAGCGAATCGCCACCTCCAGCGTGATGAGCCTTGCCGAGAACGCAAGATTGGCCAACTCAACCGGGTTGAGAAACGATTTTGCGCTACTCAGATACCCCTCCACCAAGGCCTTGAAGACCGGCATCCTTACCTCAATCTTCGAAAGGTCCTTCTCATCCTCGGCTGCGGGACTCACCGAAGTGCGCACCAGATCGCCGAAATCATAGAGCACCGAACCGGGCATCACGGTATCGAGATCAATCACACAAACCGCCTCCCCACTTTCCTCATCGATCATCACGTTGTTGATCTTGGTATCGTTGTGAGTGATCCGAAGCGGAACCTCACCCTCTTTGATCAGTTCAACCACACGATCAACTTGAGCTTCCCGTTCGCGGATAAATTCAAGCTCGCTGGCGACGCTCGCTGCCCTGCCGCAAGGATCGGCTTCGGCCACGGCCACCAAGCGGTCGAACCTCGCTCGGGTGTCGTGGAAACCGGGAATGGTTTCTTCCAACTCAGCAGGCGGAAGGTCACTCACCAAATCCTGAAAAGCCCCAAATGCCCGCGCCGCCTCGTAGGCTTGGGTTGGGGTCTCGACCACATCATAGGTCCGGCAACCCTCAATGAAATTGTAGCAACGCCAGATGCCATCGCTCTCATCGACGACCCAGAATTTCCCGTCCCGCCCCGGATAGAGCGCCAATGTCTGACCACTGAGATCCTTTTTCGTCCGCATCACCCGCTCGTTGATGTGCCGGGTGACCCGGTCGACATTCCTCATTACCGCCATCGGATCCTTGAACACCACCCCGTTGATTCTTTGCAGAATATAGCGTCGGCGCTGCCCGTCCTCGGATTCGAAAGCCACCCGCCACGTCGAGTTGATGTGCCCGGTCTCGATGTCCTCGGCACTCGTCAACTTCCCTTCGACCGCGAACTTGCGCGCGATGCCCGTTGCGACTTCAATTCCAATGAAAGGTGGCACCGATGACATGCGCGCAGCATGAAAGCATCTTCAGGGAAATCCAGCAAAGAGGGACCCAATCGTTAGACTTTGTCGTCACCGGACCCGAAACCATTCTATCCAAGCAATCCGCGCTCCCCCAAGCTCCGCCCATCCCCATGCTCCCCGCCAAACCTTTCAGCTACCCGGGCATCGACGGCGATATCGAGCGCCTTTCGAGCCTGCTCGCCATCGCCCTCCGGACCGCCGCCTGGCACCCACCCGAAAGCCCCACCATCCTCAACCTCGCCTGCGGCCGTGCGGACGAAACCGGGATCCTCCTCAAAAGCCTCTCTCCCAAAGCGACCCGGCTCTTCTACCTCGGCATCGACCTCCGCGCCCCCGAGATCAACGAAGCCCGTGCACGCTGGATCCCCACCGCCCCATACGAATGGGACCTCGACTTCCGCGTCGCCGATGCCTCCCACACCGACCGGATGAAACTGCTCCCGCCCTTCGACTTCATCTTCGTCCGCCATCAGAACTTCTGGACCGACGTCTCCGTCTGGACCGAGCTCTACACCAATGCTCTCACCGCCCTGGCACCCAACGGCCTGCTCGCCATCACCTCCTACTTCGACCGCGAACACGAACTCGCCACCGCCTGCCTCAAACAACTTGGAGCCACCCTCCTAACAAGCATCCGCCACCCCCAAAGCCGGGCCCTCCCCGACGTCCCCGGAAAATCCGTCGACCGCCACATCGCGATCTTCAAAATCCCACAAAACCCCATCCAAAGCCTCCCTTAACCAACCGAGGAGATCCCCTGTCGCGAAGCGACCTTCCATAATAGCCGTGGGTTTCAACCCACGGCCCCCATCAACCCATTTCCCCGCGTCGCGTGGCGACGCCTCAATCCCGAAGGCCCCAACCTACCCACAACACCTAGTCGTCAGTCCTCCTTTGCTCGCTCAATTGCAAGGGCTTGCCAATCCCTAACAGGTTTCAGACCCGCCTTCATCACGGCATCCCGAATCACCTCAATCAAGCCCTGGGGAGCAAACAGATTCACTTCATCCCAGTAAAACTCCCCACACTTGAAGCAAACTTCAATACGGCTGCTATCTCCATCCTCCCCGATCAAATCGATTCGATGATGAGCAACGAAAGGACAAGCCGTCCCCTCGTCAGTCACACCACTCAATGACCGAACCCCTTCGAGAAGTGCCAAGCGCTGAGACGAATCCAAAGTCACTGAGCGGTATTCGTATGAAGGCACCTTCTCAGGTATACTCAGATCCGGTAGAATGAAATCCTCCCGGTCCGAATGCTCGGTAATCCGAACCTCTACCGCCTGCTCCAGCTTCTTTACCAACTCCCTCCGAAAGACCGGCCCATGCAGCGCCAACACCCTTTTGTTTTCTACCGCATATGGCTCAAAGTGTTTGTCAAACTTCTCAGCCCCCATCACCTCCTCCGCACTCGCCTCAAGGGTTTGATACAAGGCGAACATTTCCTCAGTCTCCCTCCCGAGTTCTTCCACTGAAAGATCGGAAGCCTCAACGACTTCACTTCCTAATTCAACGGTCTCGCTCGACTCCTGACTGCAGGCACCGAGTGCGAATAAGAAAACGACACCAAGGAGAAGGCGGACTTGAATCATGAACCCGCTGATTCGCCTGCCCAGAAACGCAGGCTCATGAATTGCCTTCTTCAAATTCATGAAGTAATCATAGCTTTTGACCCATCGGGGGGAAGCCCTCAATCTTGGGGTTTAGATTTTAGAACTTAAAGTTTCCCAAAAAGCGCATCCACCAGCGTCGTGCAGCGCCTCCCGGGCATCACATTGAGCTCCATCTGATTCATCGTATAAGCGAAGCTCAGACCGATCTCCGGATCCCCGAAGGCATGACTCCCCCCCGCTCCCGGATGCCCGAAGGCCTCGGTATCCGGCCCGTAGAGCATTCTTTCCTTCGACCCATCTTGCTCCACCGGATCGAGCTGACACCCCGCCGAAAACGCCGTCGGCTGGATCAGCACCTGATCATCCCCCTGCACACGACGCGTTGCCAGTGCGTGTCTAACAGAATCACTCAAGGGACTCTCAATTGCCCCAATCGCCGCCTGATAAAACTTCGCCAATGCCGCAGCCGTTCCAATCCCACCTGACGCTGGCAAACCCGCTGCCCATGCCTTCGAGGTGTTCATCTCCTGGACCGATCGCAATCCCAAGGGAGAACCAAAGGTCCGGCGTGTCAGGCTCCCCTCGCGGTTGAATTCGTGGTAAAAACCACTCGCAAATTCACCCGCCGACGCCCTCCCTGGATAGAGTTTCGCAACCCGCGGCCACTCCTTCTCCGGCAGTCCGATCCAGAAAGACAAACCCATCGGTGCCGCAATTTCATCCCACCAGAACTGACCCAGTGTCTTACCAGTCAGTCGCCTAACAGGTTCATCAACCAAGGCACCAAAAGTTCGCGCATGGTAGCCATGAGCCTGCCCCGGCCGCCAGGCAGGCTCTTGCGCTTCAATTGCTGACACAACCTCTTCGTGCTTCCAGATACTCGCTTTTTGATCCAGGGCCGAGAGCCCGCACTGATGGGAAAGCAGATCGCCGAAACTCGCCTCCGCCAGCGGAAAGCGCCTCCACACTTCGCGTATCCGCGTCTCCACGCCGAGCCCCTTTCTTTCAAGCGCCATCAGCAAGCTCGCCGCAGCCGGTGGCTTGGTCGCGGAATAGACCGGAATGAGTGTGTCCGCTGTCCACTTCCGCGTCTGCTCCTTGTCACACCAGCCCTGCCCCAGCGAAAGAATCTCCTGCCCCTGCCACCAAATGCTCACCGATGCTCCAAGCTCCCCACGACTCCGAAAATTCTCCTCGAAGACTTCAACAACCTCATTCAATGCCGATGGCCCCTCGCCCATGCCCATCGCTAAGCCCCAGCCCCCTCAAGTGAAAGGCAAATTCGGCACGGTTTGCCCAAGTTCTACGTTCTCGATTCGCCCGTTTCATGTCATCCGTGGTTCGGAAAGCCATGTCCGTCCTCATCACACCGCGTCAATCCGCCACCGAGATCGCCCGCAAACTGGCCGCCGCTGGACATGTCGCGTATTTCGCCGGCGGCTGCGTTCGCGACAAAATCCTCGGCCTTGAGCCAAAGGACTACGACGTCGCCACCTCGGCCACTCCCGCTGAAGTCCTCACGATCTTTCCCAAAGCCAACGAAGTCGGTGCCCATTTCGGTGTCGTCATCGTCCGCCACCACGGGCACCACATCGAAATTGCCACCTTCCGAACCGACGGTTCCTACAAGGACGGACGACGCCCGGAAACGGTCGCCTTCTCATCGCCCGAAGAAGACGCCCAACGCCGCGACTTCACCATCAACGGCCTCTTTGAAGATCCCGAAAGCGGAAAGGTCATCGACTTCGTCGGCGGACAGGACGACCTCAAGTCCGCCACCCTCCGCGCCATTGGCAATCCCGTCGCACGATTCACCGAGGACTCGTTGAGACTGCTCAGAGCCATCCGCTTCGCCACCCGCTTTAACTTCACCATCGACCCCGTCACCTGGCAGGCGGTCACCGCTCATGCAGACCTGTTAGATCGTATCTCGCCCGAACGAATCCGCGATGAGTTCTCCCGGATCATCACCTGTCCCAATCGCGCCAAGGGTCTCGACCTTCTCGTCGAATCGGGCCTGATCGCCCGCTTCATGCCCGAAGTGCTCGCCCTGATTGGCTGCGAACAGCCCCCACAGTGGCATCCGGAAGGCGATGTTTACATTCACACCCGGATCATGCTCGACATGCTCGGCCCCGATGCGCCACTCGAGCTTTGCCTGTCGGTGCTACTTCACGACATCGCCAAACCTCCCACTCAGACTTTCGATACGGAAGAGCAGAGGATTCGCTTCAATGGCCACGACGCTCTAGGAGCCACCATGGCCGAAGAAATCCTGCGCCGCCTGAAGTATCCCAACCAGGTCATCGAGGACGTCAGCTTCGCAGTCTCCCGCCACATGCAGTTCATGAACGTGCAGCTGATGCGCACTGCCAAGGTCAAACGCTTCATGTCCGAGCCGACCTTCCCGATGGAACTCGAACTTCACCGTGTCGACTGCGCTTCATCCAACGGCTTCACCGACAATCTCGACTACCTCATCGAGAAGCAGGAGGAATTCGCCAATGAACCCCTCATCCCACCGCCATTGATCACCGGCCGTGACCTCATCGACCAAGGCCTGACACCCAGCCCCCGGTTCAAGGAGATCCTCGAAGCCGCCCAGATCGAGCAACTCGAAGGCCGCCTTACAGATCGTGATCAGGCACTCGAATGGCTGAAGGCACAGCTTTGATCCTGCCAGCTACCATCTCATAACCCAACCACGTCCAGTCCCTTCACTCGCGAAGACTCGGCGACGTGTGCGGTTAAGACTGACAAATCATTGGCTAAGGCCGACGACGCAATCCACATGTCGTTTGTCCCACGGGTTGTCTGGCGGAGAGTCATGATTCGCGATCCTCTCCAGTTCATCCAACTCGCTTTCAGAAAAAAGCGGACCGCGACTACGGATCAGGGCCACCAACTCCGATCCTGATTTCGGCGCATCTGGAATGACGACCCGCTGCACCACTGACGAAAAGGACTCACGTTCTCTCTTCGCAGCGTGGAGCTTCTTGTAAGCATCCAACTCCAGGGTAATCTTCTTCGCCATGCAGGAATCATGCACGAATCGTCTCCTTATTCAAACCGCCTTCCCTCGAAAGCCTGCGGTTCAGAGCCCCGGAGCCGCCCTCGGAATCGCCGAAGGTTCCGCTTTGATCGCGGGCAGCTCAGCCCGAGTTTCATCGACATCCTCAACCACAATCCGAGGAGTCAAAGTATACGCAAACGCCCCGATCAGCTCGCCTTCCCAAAGAAAAGACAAAGGCCTCTTGCCCATCAACCAGACTCGGTCACGTCGTCCGTCAGCCGGTCCGCCTCAATCGCGATTCGGCTGTAGATTTGATCCACATCCTGACGAGTCAGCCCGAAGTCATCCATCTCCTCCTCCAGCGTCGTCAGAAGGATTTCCACGAAACGCCTGAGATGTTCCTTTTGGATCCCTTTGCCCGCATGCACTTGGCGCAGCGAACGCCCGGAAAAAAACAGCGGACCACCCAATGCCTCACTGAAAAACTCCTTCTGCATCGTCTTCAGCCGGTCCATTGGGGCGTGTTCAAAAAACGGAGCCAGATCCGACTCGGCCAGCACCCTTTCGTAAAAGGCCGTGACCAGCTTCTCGATGCCCTCTTCACCACCAATCCGCTCGTAGAGATTATGCTTATCTTCTGCCATGATCGGATGATCACGGCAAACGACCCTCCCCACTCCTCATGCCTTGCGCGAATTCATGCATGAATTCTCAGATGAGCGATAAACTGACGACCCCCACCCTCTGTCCCCATTTTGGGTAATGCCTATGCGACTCGGGGCCTCTCGAATGCAGCAAGTGCTCCGAAAAGAGCATTCAAGAACCCGCAGACTCGGCCCTCAGGATCGCCTGCCGTCACGAATTCCCGCCCGGATTCGCGCAATTTCCGCGTGGTCGTAGGCCAAATCCCTCCTTAGGTTCCTCCCATGCAAACCCTTCCCGTCGAGCACAACGACCCGATCAACACCAAGATCCTCGCCGTTTCCGAAGACCTCGTCGCCGGATTCCAGGAAAAACCCTTTCACGTTATCGCCGAAGCCAGTGGCGTCGAACTCGACACGGTCCTCGATCGCATCCGCGCGATGCAGGAAGCGGGCGTGATCCGCCGCGTCCGCCAAACCCTGCTCGCCACCAAACTCGCCCACGGTGCCCTCGTCGCCTGGCGTCTCCCCGAGGAAAAGCTCAATGCCGCTTTCGACTTCATGGCAAAAGAGGACCCCTTCTCCGGTCACGTCGTCATCCGCTCCACCGACACTGATGTCTCTGGCTCCGGTTACCGCTTGTGGACCACTTTGAAAGTCCCCGTCGGTGAATCACTCGACGAGCATGCCACTGTGTTGAAAAACATCGTCGGTGCCGATGAGTATCTGCTCATGCCCGCCAACGGAGTCTTCGCCCTAGGCGTCGGCCACATCCGCCGCAAAGGCCTTGAGCCCGGTGCCAAACTTGATGAGCCGGCCGTGATGATGACCACCGTCCCCGCCGACCTTACCGATGAGGAATGGGCCGTGCTGCTTTCTCTGAAGGAAGAACTGACCCTTGATGAAATCATCGCCGATCCCTGGAGCGGTCGCGCCGAAAAGGCCGGTGTCAGCCGCGAGCGCTTCTGCGATGTCGCCCGCTCGCTGAACGAAAAACAAGTCATCGGCCGCTTTTCGACCTTCCTCGAACACGTCAAACCCTCCTCTACCGGAGCTCGGGTCACCCGCTTCAACGGCCTCTTCCACTGGGCGGTGCCGAAAGGTCGCGAACAGGAAGCAGGAGCAGAAGTCGGCCGCCACCACTGCATGACCCACGCCTACTGGCGCGAGGGCGGACCGCAGTTTGGCAACGTCAACATCATGGGCGTCGTCCACGGCACCGAGAAGGACAAGGTGCTCGAACACAAGGCCGCCATCGACCGCCACCTCGAATCCGTCGGCATCCCCGTTTCCTACACCAACGTCTTCTGGGGAGGTCGCTCGGAGATCAAACCGTCCGAGATTTCCCCGAAGATCTATGCCGAATGGCACCAACAGAGGGCCTCGATTTAGGCCTCGGGAACCTGGGCGGGGTCAATTGCGACGTTTTTGTCACCGAGCACCCGTTTGACTGGTGACCAATTCGCCTTAATCAAGCCCCCGAATGCAGCGAGTCCTGATCATTGAGGATGAAAGAGACATAGCCGACCTCATCGGCTTCAACCTTGAACGTGCCGGATACGAGGTCTCCAAGGCCCACGACGGCATTGAAGGGGCCAGCATGGCTCTCAACCAAAGCCCGGATCTGGTGATCCTCGACCTGATGCTGCCCGGCAAGGATGGCTTCAAGGTCTTCAAGGACATGCGGCGCGATGCCCGCACCCGAAACATCCCGGTCATCATGCTTACCGCCCGCGCCCAGACCGAAGACCGGATCAAGGGGCTGGAGGCCGGGGCAGACGACTACCTGACCAAGCCCTTCTCTCCCAAAGAGCTGATGCTCCGGGTCCAGGCCGTACTCAAGCGGGCGGATTCCTCCCCGGGAAACGTCGCCTTCGAACACGGACCCTTCCGCTTCGATAAGAATGACCTCAAGTTCTACCTTCAGGGCGAACCGGTGGAACTGACCTCCACCGAATTCAAGCTGCTGGTCTTCCTCTCCGAACGTGCCGGAAAACCCCAGGACCGCAATGACCTGCTGCGCACCGTCTGGGGCTACAGCGACGACGTCCACAGCCGCACGCTGGACACCCACATGAAACGACTCCGGCAGAAACTTGGCGAACATGCAGCGATGGTTGAAACAGTCCGCGGGATTGGTTACTGCGTCTCATCCCTCTGAGGATGACCGAATCTCTCGCCTACATTTCCATTGCTGCGGCCCTCGCAGCACTGCTCGCCGTTGCGCTCATGTCACTACGCCTGCGCCGGGCTCGTCACGAGTTCGAGGAAAAGGTTTCCATCTGGAAATCAAAACTCGATATCGATCTCAAACGAGCCCGCGACGACCGCAATCAGCTTCTCGATGCTCTCGCCGAGGGCTTCCTGCTGGTGGATTCGGAAGCTCAGATTCTCTTCGCCAACAAAGCCGCCATGCAGCTCTTCCGCGGCCGCGAACTGGTCGGCATGTCCGTTCCCGAGACCTTTCTCGATCGCCGCATGACCGAAGCCCTGATGCGCTGCATCGACACCGGCGCTCCCACAACCCTCCGCCTGATTCTTCCCCAGCAGGCTTCTCCCCTTGGCGACCTCGAACAGCGGGGAGTCAACGCCTGGATCATCGACGCCGCACGCGTCTCCGGCAGTCCGGAAGAAAAACCAACGACCCGTGTGGTCATCCGTGACGTGACCAACGAACATCAGACCGAACAGATTCGAAAGGATTTCGTCGCCAATGCCTCCCATGAGCTCCGCACGCCTCTAGCCATCATCAATGGCTACTTGGAAAACCTTTTGGACGACGGACTTCTCGAAGATCCCGCCTTGACCCGGCGCTTTCTCAAGGTCATGCGCAAGCATACCGAGCGCATTGCCCGCATCGTCGAGGACATGCTCGTGATCTCCCGCCTCGAGTCCGGTGAAGCCGCCGCCCTCAAGATCAAACCCTTCCGCCTGCGCTCATGCGTCCAGGACGTCCTCGAACGTCTGGAACTCGTCATCCAAGGCCAGCAAGCGAGCATCATGATCGAGATGCCGGACGAGGACCTCACCATTCTGGGCGATCGCTTCTACTGGACCCAGGTTCTTTTCAATCTGGTCGAAAACGCGCTAAAGCAGAACCCCCGCAAGGGCCTGAAGGTTTCCATCGGCGGTGAACGCGCCGACGGCGTGACC
>NZ_JBATWY010000113.1:0-19603 GCF_049672945.1 Haloferula sp.
GCCGCCATCAGCCTCCTCGCCGTCGTCGCCATCGGAGCCTCTCTTTCGAGTTGCGCCACCAGCAATGCCCAGATTGATGAAAGCGTCGCGATCAACGCGGGCTTCAAGACCATCACCCCGAAGACCGCGGCCCAGACGGCCATGCTGGCCAATCTCCCGACGGATCAACTCACTCCATTCACCCACCAAGGAAAGCAGTATTACCTCATCCCAAACCTCGCCAAGACCGAAGCCTACGTCGGCGGACCGAAACAACTCGCGCGCTATGAAAGCCTTCAGGTCGGCGAGGCCGTCACCGACGCCACCCTCAGTCCACTGGCGCTCGCCGACACCGGTCTGGCTTGGGACGAATGGGACGGCTGGGATGACTGGGCCGCCACCGGCTGGTATTGATCTTGCCAGCGACCCCTTTGGCTTAACCATTCGCCGATCGATTTGATCCGGCTTGAATTTATACGGCACGGCCCCTTGTCCCAAGCTCCGGACAAGGGGCCGTTTTCGGTTTCCTGAAGAATCCCCCATCGAGATACGACCCTCGAAGCCATTGACTCGGACGCGCGAGCGAGACGGAAGTGTAGCGAGACGGAAGTTGCATTCTCTCGCCTGGATGATATCCCACCTCAAATGATATCTCAGTTCCCTGCTGGGACTTCACAACCCAACCCACGATACCGATGATCGAAAAACTCCCCTCCCCAACCGACAAGGCCATTGGCTTCAAACTCAGTGGTCGCCTGCATGACGAAGACTACAAGACCTTCGTGCCGCTCGTTGACGAAGCGATCGCCGGAGGCACCGACCGACTCCTCGCCTGGTTCCATGACTTCAAAGGCTGGGATCTCGAGGCACTCTGGGACGACAGCCTTTTCGCCAAGGATCATTCGACAAAGCTCGACCGCATCGCGCTGGTCGGAGAGACACGCTGGGAAGAATGGATGGCCAAGGTTTGCAAACCATTCACGCATGCCGAGATTCGCTATTTCGACGCCCACGAGGTCGATGCCGCCTGGGAGTGGTTGGGCGAGTAGCGATCGTCAGGATCCCTTCAGCTCTCCCGTCGCTTTTGGTTCATGGGTCCGTCCGACCCGCATCCATTCCGGGGCCTTCATACAGCCACGCCAGGAACAGTTGGTAGCAGAGCGCCACGACCACAGCGCCCAGAAACAGCCCCATCACCCCGGACAGGACCAGACCGCCCAGCGCTCCGACCATGATCACCACCATCGGCGTGTCGGTATTCCGCCCCATCAGCACGGGTTTGATGAAATTATCAATCGTGCTCACCACCACGCACAGGATCGCGAACAGCACGGCGGGCATCCCTCCATGGGTAGAGAAAACATAGATCGCAATCGGCAGAAGAATGATCGCCGGCGAAAGCTGGATCACCGCTAGGATCAGGACCAGAAACGCCCACAAGGCCGTCAGGGAAATCCCGATCATCTCCATGCCAATCGCGGCCAATGTGGCCTGAATCAGAGCCGTTCCCACCACTCCCAGAGCCACGCCACGCACCGTTCCCGTGACGAGCTTTCCAAGCTCTAATCCCGAATCCCCCGCCAATCTCAATCCCAGGGCCTGCATCAAACGGTGACAGGCCGGGCCGTTGATCATGAAGATTCCGGCTAGAATCAGCGAGACCGTGAAGCCGATCAGGTCGGCCCCCGCCGTGGCAACCATTCCAAACAACTTGCTTCCATAAGGACTGACGTGGGGCATGAGCTCCCTCAGGAAATGACCTGGATCGTGCACCGCATCGGTCCATTCTTCATACAACCATTCGCCGATCATTGGCCACTCTTTGATCCGCTCGTGAGGCTCTGGAATCTTCAAATCCCCTGCATGCCACTCCCCGACGAGTTTTTGCACGCCTTCCACGGATCCTCCGACAAGCATCACCGCCGGCACGATCAACACCAGAATTGAAACCAGGATGAACGCAATCCCGACCAACTTCCGCCTCCCACCCGCCCGGTCACCTATCTTGCTGAAAACCGGATAGAGTGCCGATGCCAGGATCGCACCCCACAAGATCGGCTTGATGAAGGGAGCAATGATGAAGCACGCCCAGACCACCAATCCGCAGATGACCACCATGCGGATGACCACCTCCATCGCCTCAGCCGTCTGCCCGCGGCCCAATCCCAACTTCTTCATCACCGCGAGGCTATACTGCTCCACCCACCGTCTATCAACCCCCAACTCTGCGACAAGAGCGAGCCATGGCTATCGGATTACAGGTTTCTCGACACTGCCATTCCTTACGATGATGGCACCCGCGAAAAGCACCATCGCCGTGAAGTGAAGCCATACCAGCACCACCAGGATCGACCCGACCTGACCATAGATTCCATAGTGTTTGCCAAAGGAGAGAGCGATCAGTGTCTGGCTCCCCACCTCCCAGATGACGGCCGCGATCATCGCGGCCTGCACACAGGGCCACAGGCGGACGTGTCCTTTTGAGAGAACCTTATAGATGATCGACAGGTTGAAAACATTGATCAGAACACCCAGCAGAAGCGTACCTTCGGTGGAAAAATGAGCAAGTTGCGGCCAGTATTTGCTGATGATTTCCATGGCCCCACGGATCAACAGTCCCGCCACGAAAATCAGCAGGACCGTCGCCGAGGCGAGACCGACGAGCATCAGCGAACGCAAACGGAGCAGCGCGACCCGCTCCGCAGCCCGCAGAACGCCGGCCCGCTGAGCACGATCTCCAAGGTCCCAGATCCGCCCGAAGCCCCGATCGATCTGCGCAAATACGAACGAAGCACTCACGACCAGACCGAGACCTGCCAATGGTCCGCTCATCAACGCGTTGTCCCCGAGGTCGGAAAGCAATTTCCCGAGAGCTTCACTGAACGTCGGAGAAATCTGATTCGAGACGAACTCAAGAAGGCGCTCCTTCGAATCCTGCCCATGGTCAGCAAGGGAGAAGAACCAACCGGCGGCCGCCATCAGAACCAGCATCAAGGGAATGATGGAGACCGACGCGTAGTAGGCCGTGGCGGCGGACAGACCGGCACACTCGTAGTGCGACCATCCCTTCCACCAGGCCATGGCCCAGGCCTTGAATCGGTTCATCATGCCGCAATCCATAACTCGACACCCCGTCGGCGGCAAGAGACCACCGACGCCACGACCCACCGATCACCATCAGCAATCCGGCAACCAGATGCCCCAGGCAGGAGCGACCTTGGCTTGGAAACCGCAGACCGAAGCAGATTTTCCGACCCGGCTCCGTCGCGACTTCTCCCTAGCTTCACCCCGGGTCAGATCCTGCAGGCAAGATCTTGGACCCATCGATCAACAGAGCCAGTCCGCCCCCAAAACCCGCCCCGCCTTGCTCATCTTCCACACGCCCGCAACCATCGATACTCCGGCCATTCCAGCACATACTCCTACTGGTTGCCTGGCAGGTTATTGTGTAAAAAGCACCGTCATTCCCAGCACCTACCCCATGGCTCCGTAGTTTTCCCACAGAAGGCCACAAAGCTAACGAAGCTGGCCCTGCAATAGGGAGAAGGAGTTTAAAACTCCTTTCGCCTCACCCCAGGACCATCATTCTTCCGCATGGCCACCCAAGCCACTTAGCCAATCTCCCCACCGCACAACGGGCATACAAAGTCCGTCTCCATATTCCCCTCCGCTACCTCCCCTTCCTCCTGTAAAAAAACTGACCTCCCACGCACCCCTCGCGATCCTTCTTTCTTTCTGAAATGCTTCGGGCCGAATTCTGCTGCTGGATCGGACAAAGAGTGAAGCCGGACTCTGGGCAGGGGAGCGTGGGCGTCCCGCCCTCTCGGCTGCGGTTGATAAGCGGGCGGGACGCCCACACTCCCCTACCTCCTGTTCAAACCCTGCCCCCAAAAACGCATCACGCTTCCTTCAGCATCCCGATCAACTCCATTGCCGCCGGGGTCAATTGGCGGCGTTTGAGTTTCAGGATGATGGCGTCTGCAATCATCGGCCTTACCGTCGTCTTCAAAGTCACCAACTCACCGCGCTCCACCTCTTCGTCGATCACTTCGATCTCCGCGCCTGAGATCGCATCGGTGCCTTTCACGATGTTCTTCAGCAAGGCGTAGTGATTGCTTCTCAAGCTGAGGGCATCTTCTGCCACATGCTCCGGGTGATGCTCGCGGAGCCAAGCCCGAATCTCGGGTGGCATGGCAGGACCAACAGCCGGATAACTGAAGAGCTCTTCCGGAGTCACCCGCTTCTTCTTCGCCAAAGGATGACCACTACGGCAAAAGTAGTGGATCTCCCTCTCACCTAGCGAGATCGCTTCATACGCCTCGGAGTCATCGGCAATGGACCCGCTTCCGATCGCCAGGTCGATCTTCTGCTCGTCGAGGAGCTTCGGCAGATCGGGAAAGGGCTGGACGATCACGTTCATCCCGAGATGCGGCCGCTTCCGCAACAACTTGGCCAAGGCACGGCTCACTCGCCCATCGGCAAGTGCCGGCCCGCAGCCGATCGAGACGCTCCCCCCATCCCCCCGGCGAACCAGCGCCATATCCCGTTCCAGCTCGTCGATCCGCCCCAGTGCCTCACGCGCCCGTGGATGGAATTGTCGACCCATCGCGGTCAGTTCGAATCCGCGTTTTCGATCAAAAAGCTCGAAACCCAGTTCCCCTTCCAACTTACGAATGCTCGCCGTCAAGGCCGGCTGGCTCATCCCGATCTTTCTCGCCGCCTGACTCAGACTCTCAGCCTTAGCGACTTCCAAAAAATGACTAATTCGTTGTAGATTCCACCGCGACATTCATTTGCTTTATCTATGGATTTCATAGAAAGCAATATTCCTTGCCGATGCTACGTGCGTTTGCGTAGCGTTCCAACTCTTCGCCTTCCTCCTCCCTCGACACCAAGCGTCTCAACCACTGGGGACGAGAACGATCAGGACGCCGAGGGACGACCTAAGCCGCAAGGAACGATCAAGATTCACCAATCAAACCAGCCATGAAATACCGACACCTGCTCGGCGCACTCTGTTGCGCCCTCATCACCACGGCAGCTCAAGCCGCCGACAAACCCAACGTCCTCGTCATCTGGGGAGACGACATCGGCATTGGAAACATCAGCTACTACAACCGTGGTATGATGGGCTATCAGACGCCAAACATCGACCGCATCGCCAACGAAGGAGTCTTTTTCACCGACTACTACGGACAGCAGTCCTGCACCGCCGGTCGCGCCGCCTTCATCAACGGCTCATGCCCGATCCGCACCGGCATGACCAAGGTCGGCATCCCCGGTGCTCCCGAAGGCTGGCAGAAGACCGATGTGACCATGGCAACCGTCATGAAAAGTCTCGGCTACATGACCGGCCAATTCGGCAAGAACCACCAAGGCGACCGCGACGAGCATCTCCCGACCAATCATGGCTTCGACGAGTTCCTCGGAAACCTCTACCACCTCAATGCCGAGGAAGAGCCCGAGAATGAGGACTATCCCGGCGACAAGATCCTTCCCGATGGCCGCACCTTCCGCGAAGCCTTCGGTCCACGTGGCGTCATTCACTCATTCGCCGATGGCAAGATCGAGGACACCGGTCCACTCACCAAGAAGCGCATGGAGACCATCGACGAGGAAACCCTCGCCGCCGCCAAGGACTTCATCACCCGCCAGCACAAGGCCGGCAAACCCTTCTTCTGCTGGTGGAACGGCACCCGCATGCACTTCCGCACCCACGTCAAGGAAGAGCACCGCAATAAGGGCAACGACGAATACACCGACGGCATGATCGAGCACGACATGCACGTCGGCGAACTGCTCAAGCTGCTCGATGAGCTCGGCATCGCCGACAATACCATCGTCCAGTATTCCACTGACAACGGTCCTCACTTCAACACCTGGCCAGACGCCGCCACCACCCCATTCCGCAGCGAAAAGAATTCCAACTGGGAAGGCGCTTACCGCGTTCCCTGCTTCATCAAGTGGCCCGGAAAATTCCCCGCTGGTGAAGTGCGCAACGGCATCGTCTCCCACGAAGACTGGCTTCCCACCTTTGCCGCCGCCGGTGGCAATCCGGAAATCGTCGAGCAGTTGAAGAAGGGCGTCGAACTCAACGGCCGTCCTTACAAGAACTTCCTCGATGGTGCCAACCAGCTCGACTACATCGCGGGCAAGGCCGAAAATTCAGCCCGCCAGCAATTCATGTATGTGAATGATGACGGTAACATCGTCGCCATTCGCTACGAGGACTGGAAAGCCGTGTTTCTCGAAAACCGCGGTCAAGCCTTTGAGGTCTGGCGCGAGCCCTTCGTGGAGCTCCGCGTTCCACTGCTCTTCAACCTGCGTCGAGATCCCTACGAAAAGGCCCAGCACAACTCGAACACCTACAACGACTGGTTCCTCGACCGCGTCTACATCCTCGCCCCCATGCAGCGGCTCGCCGGAAGATTCCTGATGTCCATGGAAGAATACCCGCCCAGCCAATCCCCGGGATCCTTCAACTTGGAAGGTATCAAGAAGAAGATCGAATCCACCATGGGTGGTCGCTAACCGCCGAATCCACTAGGCCGCCGTCCGCAAGGGCGGCGGCTTTCATTTTCAAAACCTCGTCACATGAAACTCGTTACCACATTCCTCTTCTCCATTGTCAGCGCGCTCTCCAGCGGAGCCACCGAACCCGACCGCACCATCATCCCGCTCCCCGAACCGGCCTTCGAAGGCAAGATCGGCGAGACCTACAAGGATTCCGAAGGTGCATGGCCCAAGCTGCCCGCGCCACCCGAAGGCGCGCCCAACGTGCTGCTGATCATGCTCGATGACGTGGGCTTCGGCCAGACCGGCACTTTCGGTGGACCGATCCCGACACCTGCCCTCGACAAGCTGGCCGCGAACGGCCTGCGCTACACCCGCTTTCACACCACCGCTATCTGCGGCCCATCACGCGCTGCCCTCATCACCGGGCGCAACCACCACAACGCCGGCTCCGGCTTCCTTGCCGAGTGGGCGACCGGTTTCCCGAGCTACAACAACATGATCCCGAAAACCACCGCGTCGATTGCAGCCACGCTGAAAGGCAACGGCTATGCGACTTCATGGTTCGGGAAAAACCACAACACGCCCGACTGGGAAAGCAGCGTGGCCGGGCCCTTCGACCGCTGGCCGACCGGCATGGGCTTCGAGTATTTCTACGGCTTCATCGGTGGAGAGACGCACCAGTATTATCCGGTCCTTTTCGAGAACACCCGCGCCGTCGAGCCGGAGACCTCGCCGGAGGAAGGCTATCACCTGATGACCGACATGACCGACCGGGCGATCAACTACATCAAATATTCCAAGTCCGTCGCCCCACAGAAACCATTCTTCCTGTATTTCGCCCCCGGCGCGGCCCACGCCCCGCATCACGCGCCCAAGGAATGGAGTCACAAATTCAAGGGCCAGTTCGATCAGGGCTGGGAGAAGGTCCGCGAGGAAACCTACGCCCGGCAGCTCAAGAACGGCATCATCCCAGCGGATACGAAACTCACACCGCGCCCGGAATGGGTGCCCGCTTGGGACACACTTTCCGCCGATCAGAAGAAACTCTATCTGCGCCTGTTTGAGAACTTCGCGGGCTTCCTCGCCTTCACCGATCACGAGTGCGGACGCCTGATCGACGCCGTCAATCAACTGCCCGACGCCGACAACACGATCATCATCTACATCGTCGGCGACAACGGTGCGAGTTCCGAAGGCGGACCCGATGGCACGCTCAACGAAGTCAAGGCCCTCAACGGTTTCCCAACTCCGCTCGAGGACAACCTGAAGCACCTCGACTCGATCGGTGGTCCCGACACGGAGCCACACTACCCCGTCGGTTGGGCCTGGTCGGGCAACGCGCCGTTCCAGTGGGTCAAGCAGGTGGCTTCCCACCTCGGCGGCACGCGCAATCCCATGATCGTCACCTGGCCCGCGCGCATCAAGGACAAGGGTGGCATCCGCACCCAGTTCACCCATCTCATCGACGTGGTGCCCACCATTCTCGAAGCCGCGCACCTTCCCACACCCAAGACCGTCGACGGCGTGGAACAAAAGCCGCTCGACGGCGTTTCGTTCCTCTCCACCTTCGACAGCGCCGACGCCAAGCCCGTGCGCCAGCGCCAATACTTCGAGGTCTTCAGCAACCGCGCGATCTACGACAATGGCTGGATCGCCTGCGCCCAGCACACCTTCCCGTGGCGTCAGGACTATGCCCCGGGGAATTGGGACAAGGACAAGTGGGAACTCTACCACATCGACGAAGACTTCAGCGAAGCCAACGACCTCGCCGCTGAAATGCCGGACAAGCTCGCGGAAATGAAAGCGCTCTTCGACGAGGAAGCCGAAAAGAACCAAGTCTATCCGCTCGACGACCGCGGCACCGGGCGCATCTACATTCCGAAACCCTCGCCCGGCGGCAGTGACCCAAAACGCACCAAGTTCACCTACTACGCCGGTGCCGTGCGCCTCGCCGAAACCGCCGCCGCGAACACCAAAAACCGCTCCCACACCATCGAAGCCGACATCACCATGCCGGAAAAAGGCGGTGAAGGCGTGCTCGTCGCGATCGGTGGCAGCAGCGGCGGTTACTCGCTCCATGTGCAGGACGGCAAGCTCGTCTATCACTTCAACTGGTTCGACGAAACCCGCACCGTCATCACCTCCAGCGAACCGGTTCCCGCCGGCAAGTCCACCGTCCGCTTCGACTTCGCCTACGACGGTGCCGCCAGCGAACTCGGCAAAAGTGGCACCGGCACTCTTTTCATCAACGACAAGAAAGTCGGCGAGGCGCGCATCGAGAAAACTGTCCCCGGTCGCTTCGGCATCGACACCTTCGGCGTCGGCATGGACACCGGCTCACCCGTTTCCAACACCTACAAACCACCCTTCGCCTTCACCGGCACCATCGAGGAAGTGCGTATTGAACTAAAATGAATCAAATCATAAAATCCAAGTATCTCGCTTTGCTCGCATTCGCTCCGATGCTAGCCACCGCCGAAGAAGGCGGCTCCGGCCACTACATGCCAGGTTCGATGTCATCCTTTGTAGATGGCGTCCCCACAGAGGAAACTTTCATCGCCCGCTACAACTTTCTGCTATGGGATGCCGAGGTCGAAGCTAACCGCACCCTGCCTATCGCCGGTCTCCTAACCGCAGGTGCCGACATTACCAGCTACGCGAATGGTCTAACCCTTCTTTGGCGACCTTCCTGGGGTAGTATCAACGACCGCTGGTCCTACGCCATGAGCGCGACCATTCCCTACGTCGATCTCGATGTCAGCGCCAACGTCATTACTCCGCTCGGCACCGTGCGCCGGTCGGATAGTATTTCAGGTATCGGCGATATCGTCCTGATGCCCGTGATGCTCAACCAGAACATCAGCCCGGATTTCAACATCAACTACCGCCTCGGCGTTTACGCTCCCACGGGAAAATACGAGGTCGGTCGCCTCGCCAACACAGGCAAGAACTACTGGACCATTGAGCCCACTGTAGGCTTCATGTATTTCGGCCAGAAAAACGGACGCGAGGCCTCTGTCTTCTTCGGTGGCGACTTCAACTTTGAGAATTCGGAAACCGATTATCAGACAGGCACTCAACTCCACATCGACGGCACCCTCGCCCAGCACCTGCCTCTTTGGGGCGGACTCATCGGTATCGGTGTCAACGGCTACTGGTATGAACAAGTCGGTAGTGACAGCGGCGCAGGCGCCACCTTTGGTGACTTCAAAGCCCGCACCACCGGCATCGGTCCAGTCCTTTCCTTTGTTTCAAAGATTGCGGACGTGGACATCATCGCAGAACTCAAGTGGCTCCACGAATTCAACACCAAAGATCGCCCCGAAGGCGACTTCATCTGGTTCAAACTCGTCAGCAAATTTTAGTCACCCCAATTTTCAAAATCAGACACTAGCCATGAAACATTTCATTATTGCCCTAGCACTCTGCGGCCTTGCAAATGCAGCACCCTTCGACCGCTCGGTCAAAACGCAGGAAAACTTTGAAGCCGCCATCCCGCGCCTCGAACAGGACAAAGCCGTCGCGGAAAAACTCGCCGCCCTAAAACAGAAAACCGGAAAGAAACCGAACATTTTGTGGATCATCGTCGATGACATGGGCTATGGCGATCCCGGTTGCTACGGAGGAGGTGCCGCGATCGGTGCCGCGACGCCCAACATCGACAAACTGGCAGCGGAAGGACTGAAGCTAACCTCAGCCTACTCACAGCACACTTGCACGCCCACTCGCTCGGCGATTCTCACCGGACGCCTTCCCGTTCGCACCGGCCTCACTCGGCCGATCCTCGCTGGCGACAAGATTACCAAAAACCCATGGGCTGATGAACTCAGCCTGCCCACACTCCTCCGCGAGGCAGGCTATAACACCCTACTCACCGGAAAGTGGCACATCGGTGAAGCCGAAGGCATGCGCCCCCATGATGTCGGTTTCGATGAGTTCTACGGCTACTATCCAGCGCAAAAGGAAATCTCCCAGGGCGTCGATGGGCGTCGCTACCCCGACTTGGTCAATAATCCCGAACGCCTCGCCTCATTCTCTGAAATTGCCCCTGCCAATCATCTCACCCATGGCTTCAAAGGCGGCGAAACAACGCAGCTCGCCCAGGTGAAATCGACCGAAGACATGGGCCGTGCCGACAAGGTCCTCGCCGACTTCACGATCAAGCGCATCAAGGAACTCGCTGCTAGCGACAAGCCCTTCTTCATCGAGCACTGCTTCATGAAGGTCCATGCCGACAACTTCCCCAACCCCGACCTAGGTTCCCTCAGCGCTTCAAAGTATTACTACAAAGAAGGTGTCGCCGAAGTGGATCTTCACACCGGCGAATTTATCAAAGCACTCGAGGAAGCTGGTATCCTCGAAAACACCCTCGTCTTCTTCACCTCCGACAACGGCCCCCAGATGGATAGCTGGCCGGACGGAGGATACACTCCTTTCCGAGGCGGAAAAGGCACCACCTTCGAAGGTGGCCCACGCATCCCCGGCATCGCCTACTGGCCCGGTATGATCGCCCCCGGCCGCCAGAGTGACGATCTTTTCGACCTGATGGACCTCTTCGGTGTCGCCTTGAACCTGGCCGAGGTCAGCCAAGACAAACTGCCCAAGGACAAATACTACGACTTCATCGACAACACCTCCTTCCTCCTCCACGACGAAGGCCAGTCCGCCCGCGAGTCCGTCTACTTCTGGTGGGGTACCACCCTGACGGCCGTGCGCATGAAGGAGTATAAGCTTCACGTGAAGGTCATCCTTCCCCAGGCACCTCACATGAATATCGACTACTCCACGATCAACGATGTGGGCCTCGCACCCTGGCTCTTCAACCTTTACATCGACCCCAAGGAGGCCATGCCCGTCGGCCACCGCCGCAACGCCTGGCTCGCCACCCTCGGTGCCCAACTCAAGAAGCACGGTGCGACCTTCAAAAAGTTCCCGCCGAAAGACGTCGGCCTTGGCATGTAAACCCATTTCTCCTTCATCTACTAAGACAGCCTCAGTTCCATGACTAAACTGATTCCCCTTCTCGCCTTCGCAGCTGCAACCTCTGTCCACGCCGGCGATAAGCAAACTCCAGCCCCCGATCTCTCGAAGCTGGATGGCAAAGAAGCCGAAGCATTTTTCCTCGGGAGCAATGCGATCATCTGGGCCTATCCCACCATCCTATTCGAGGACCTCATGCAAGGGCGCACGCTTCCCGGCATCGTGGAAAAGGGCAACCCCCAGACTGCGGTAAATCAACTCGGCCATGTCCGTAACCTCCGTGGTCCGGAATACAAACAGATCGCCACTCCGAACAACGATACTCTCTATTCACAGGCCTTCTGTGACATCAGCCGAGAACCTCTAGTAATCACTGTCCCAGCAGTCCCTGGCGACCGCTACTACGGCATTCAACTCTGGGATCCTAACGGAGACACTTTCAATTACATCGGAAGTCGGAGTACGGGGCGGGAACCTGGCAGCTACGCCATTTGCGGTCCCTCTTGGAAAGGAACCCTGCCCGATGGCGCTAAACGCATCGATTCGCCATACAATGGATTCGTCTTCTGGTGCCGTACCGGAGTCGATGGCCCCAGCGATCTTGAGAACGCCCGCGCCGTTCAAGACGGACTGCGGCTTACGCCCCTTAGTCAGTTTGGCAAATCCTCAAAGCCTGTCGCTCCGGATCTGGAATTTTCCAAACAACGCGTCGCCATCGAGATTCCTGCCGATCTCCCCGAAGGACTCGAACTCTACTACAAACTTGCCCGCACTCTCAAATTCACCCCTGCCAAGCCCGAACAAGATGCCGTGGTTTTCGCCAGCCTCACCGAGATCGGATTCACTGATCATGGCACGACTTTTGATTACGAGTCGCTCAGTCCGGCCCAGATCTCAGGATTAGCCAAGGGAGCGCAATTCGCGCTTCACCTGATGGACATCAATGCCCAGACCACAGGCCTCATGGTCAATGGCTGGCGATGGAGCCCCAAATCAGGCGTCATGGGCACCGACTACCTCTTCCGTGCCGCATTCGCCAAATGGTTCACCGGCGGCAATGCTCCAGAAGAAGCCATCTACATGGACGCTCGCAGGGATGACCAAGGCGAGGTCTTCAGCGGAACGAAGAATTATACCCTTCACTTCGAGAAAGGCAAAACCCCGCCCGTCGCGGCTTTCTGGTCTTTGTCGATGTATAACCTCGCCGACGGTTCTTTTGTCGAGAATCCGATCAAGCGGTACTCCATCGGCGACCGAACTCCAGGTCTCACCGAAAACCCCGATGGTTCCCTCACCCTTTATCTCCAGCATACGGCTCCGACCGATCCTAACGCTAAAGCCAACTGGCTTCCATCCCCGAAAGAGGGCTTCTATCTGGACCTACGGCTCTACGTGCCAGACGAAAGCTTGGCAAAGGGCACCTGGGCACCGCCCGCCGTCACCCTTTCCAAGTAGCATCCCATGACGACTTCATTCCATCCCCAGACGAGAATTCACTCTTAGACTACTTACTCATATGAAACCACTTCTTCTCCTCACAGCATTCGCGCTCACTGGAAACGCCTTTGCCGATACTCCCAACGACGGTTCTGTCCTTCCCTTCCCGCCCGAGCCCATGGCCGGAGTCACCAAGCAGCGACTGCAGGACTCCACCATGAAATGGCCAGATGCGCCCAAGCGACTTCCCGACAACGCTCCCAACATTCTCGTCATCCTTCTGGATGACGTCGGCTTTGGCGTGGCCGACACCTTCGGTGGCGAAGTCCACACGCCCACTCTCAGCAAGCTTGCCGACGAAGGCATTCGCTATAACGCCTTCCACACCGTCGCCATTTGTTCACCAACCCGCGCCTCTCTCCTTACCGGGCGCAATCACACCCGTGTAGGTTCAGGGACGATCGCAGAACGCGCCGTTGCCTTCGATGGCTACACTGGCATTATCCCAAAGGAAGCCGCCACCATGGCCGAGGTCCTGAAGCACTACGGTTACCATACTTCAGCGTTTGGAAAATGGCACAACACTCCCGCCACCGAAACCACCGCGATGGGCCCCAAGGACCGCTGGCCGAACGGCTACGGATTCGAATACTTTTACGGCTTTCTCGCCGGTGAAACCTCCCAGTGGGAACCACGCCTCGTGGAGAACTACAACTTCGTCGAGCCACCCCACGACGACCCGACCTACCACCTCACAGTCGACATGAAGGACAAGGCGCTCAAGTGGATCGATGAGCACCAGTCCTTCTCCCCGGACAAACCCTTCCTCATGTACTGGGCACCGGGAGCCGTCCACGGTCCGCACCACGTCTTCCCCGAATGGGCCGACAAATACAAAGGCAAGTTCGATGGCGGCTGGGACGCTTACCGCGAACGCACCTTCAAACGCCAACTTGAAATGGGAATCATTCCTCCCGACACCAAGCTGACCCCACGCCACGAAACCATGCCATCCTGGGAGAGCATCCCACAGGAGCAGCGCGCGTTCCAAACCCGCTTGATGGAAGTCTTCGCTGGTTTCGTGGAACACACCGATCATCAGGTCGGAGAACTCGTCGCAGGTCTTGAAAAGCGCGGCCTGCGCGACAATACCATCATCTTCTATATCTTCGGAGACAACGGCTCCAGCGCCGAGGGCCAACAGGGATCCATTTCGGAGCTCCTCGCCCAGAACCAGATTCCCAACACCATCGATCAACAGATCGCCAAACTGAACGAACTCGGAGGCCTTTCCACCCTTGGCTCACCGAAGGTTGATAACATGTATCATGCCGGTTGGGCATGGGCTGGCTCCACACCCTTCAAAAGCACCAAGCTCATCGCTTCCGATTTCGGTGGCACTCGTAACCCTCTCGTCATCTCATGGCCAAAGGGAATCAAAGCCGACAAGAAGATGCGCTCGCAGTTTACCCACGTCGTCGACATCGCACCAACCCTCTACGAGATCCTTGACATCACCCCTCCGAAAGAAGTCAACGGACTCGGACAGGTTCCCATCGATGGCACAAGCCTCGCCTACACCTTCGAAAATGCTGATGCACCAAATGCCAAGAAAGAACAGTTCTTCGACAATAACGGCAGCAGTGGCTTCTACCAAGACGGCTGGTACGCCAGCACCTTCGGTCCACTCATCCCTTGGCTCAACGCCCAGAAGGGCCTTTCCGAATGGGATTCCGCCAAAGACGTCTGGCAACTCTACAAACTGGACGACGACTTCTCGCAGGCCACCGACATTTCATCAACACACCCGGAGAAGCTCAAGGAACTGAGGGAGCGGTTCCTCACTGTCGCAGAAGAGAACAAGGCCTTCCCCATTGGAGCCGGCATCTGGTTGCGTCTCCACCCGAAGGATCTTCACAAAACCAGCTACACCAGTTGGAACTTCAATGCCAATACCCGCCGCATGCCAGAGTTCACCGCACCAGGGCTCGGCAAGCAGAGCAACAAGGTCGTCATTGAACTCGAGACCAAGGCAAACTCGAACGGCGTCCTCTACGCCCTCGGTGGAGCCAGCGGTGGCCTCGCCCTCTACATGGAGGACGGCCACCTCATCTACCGCTACAACATGATGATCATCGAGCAGTACGTCGCCAAAAGCAAAGAACCGCTCAGCGCTGGCAAGCACACCATCGAAGTCATCACCACGATTCCAAAACCGGGCGCACCCGGAACCGTGACCGTCAGTGTCGACGGAAATCAAGTCGCCACCACCGAACTGAAACGCACCGTCCCCCTTGCCTTCACTGCCAGCGAGACCTTCGATGTCGGAGTCGACCTCGGCTCCACCGTTTCCCTTGATTATCTTGAGAAACGTCCCTTCGCCTTCACCGGCACCATCGAAGAAGTGCGCATCGAACTAAAATAATCTAACAACATGAAAGCCAAATACTCACTCCTCGCCGTCCTCGGCGGCGTTCTCGCACTGGCGTCTGCCCATGCAGCGAACAAAAAGCCCAACATCCTCGTCATCTTTCCAGATGATGTCGGTTGGCAAAATGTCAGTGCCTATGGCCACGGCACCATGGGCTACCGGACGCCCAATATCGACCGTATCGCCCGCGAGGGTGCCATGTTCACCGATCATTACGCCCAGCCGTCCTGCACCGCTGGTCGCGCCGCCTTCATCACCGGACAGTATCCCATCCGCTCCGGCATGACCACGGTCGGCCGGCCCGGCGCGGCGCTCGGCCTGAAGCCGGAATCTCCAACTCTGGCGGAAGTGCTCAAGCCCTTGGGCTACGCCACCGGACAGTTCGGCAAGAACCACCTCGGCGACCGCAACGAACACCTGCCCACCGTGCATGGATTCGACGAATTTTTCGGCAACCTCTATCACCTCAACACCCAGGAGGAATTCGAGCAGGTGGACTATCCGAAGGATCCGGAATTCTTCAAGAAATACGGCACCCGCGGCGTGCTACATAGCTTCGCCACCGATGTGGATGACCCGACCGTCGATCCCCGCTTTGGGAAAGTCGGCAAACAGAAGATCGAAGACACCGGACAACTCGGGCGCGAGCGGATGAAGACGATGGACGAGACCTTCATGGCTTCCAGCCTCGACTTCATGAAGCGCGCCAAGGAAGCCGACAAGCCGTTCTTCGTCTGGCTCAACACCTGCCGCATGCACATGTACACCCGGCTTAAAGACGAGCACCGCTACCTTGCCCAGCCCTACACCACCGAGCATGATTTCTACGGCAGCGGATTGATCGAGCACGACATGCAAATCGGAAAGCTGCTAGATGACATGAAAGCCATGGGTGTCTTGGACAATACGATTGTCGTATACACCACCGACAACGGCCCCGAGCACAGCGCCCGCCTCCACGGTGGCACCACACCCTTCCGCGGTGAAAAAATGACCACTTATGAAGGCGGTGTGCGCGTCCCGATGATGGTGCGCTGGCCCGGTCACATTCCCGCAGGCAAGGTGCTCAGCGGAATCCAGTCACACATGGACATCTTCACCACCCTCGCTGCCGCTGCGGGCGAACCCGAGGTCGCGGAGAAGATGCGCACCGAGCGCAAGCAATACATCGATGGCGTCAACAACCTCGATTACTGGCTCGGCAAGACCGAGGAAAGCGCCCGCGACAACTTTATCTACTACCACGAGTCCACCGTTCGGGCGATCCGCTATCAGCAGTGGAAGCTGAACTTCGAGACCAGCGAGAATTACTACGATCCCTACGTGAAACAGAAATTCCCCGTGATCTTCAACCTCCGCATGGATCCCTTCGAAAGCTTTGACGGTGTCACCGACCGCTCCGACATCGTCCAGGCCAAGCAGTGGCTCAACGAACCGGTGCAGGAAATACTCGGCGAGCACATCGAGTCGCTCACCGAATTTCCTCCGGCCCAGAAAGCCGCGACCTTCGACTTCAGCGAGTTGATGAAGTCGTTGATGTCCGGAAAACAGTAACTGTGATTTCAAAGACCGGGTGACTGGCGAACCGCCGGAACCCGGTCTTTTTTCTTTGAACCACCGAGACCCATGAAAACTGCGGCCAAGCCTTCGAGATCGGGCGTGAGCCTTTCACCGAACTGCGCGTGCCGCTGCTCTTAAAGCTCGACCATATCCACAAGAAGATCGCCGAGTCCATGGGCGGTCGCTAAATTACCAACCCAATCCAACCATGCATGTCACACGAACTCTCACCATCCTCGGGACCATCCTATTAACGAGCCTCCACGCCGAAGAAGGCGGCGCGGGCCACTATGTGCCCGGCTCAATGGCCACCCTCATCGACCTGCCACCCACCAAACCCGGCTGGGTCATTGAAAGCGTCTATCTTCGCTACGAAGGCAGCGCCAGTGCCTCCCGCAACCTGCCCATCGGCGGCCTGCTTGCCGCCAATCTCGATGCCACCAGCGATGCCGCACTGCTCGGCGGCTTCTACACCTTCGATGATCAAGTCGCCGGGGCCTGGTACAGCGTTGGAGGTTTTCTTCCCTACGTCTGGATGGACGCCACCGCAACTGTCGGCGTCGGCCCGCTCGCCCGCGCCATCAGCGATAGCGATGACGGCCTCGGCGACATCACACTCATCCCCTTACTCATGGGCTGGAAATGCGGAGACTGGCAGTACAACGCCGCGCTTCCCATCTACGCCCCGACCGGCAATTACGAGGTCGGCCGTCTCGCCAATACCGGCCGCAACTACTGGACCTTCGACCCCACCATCGGCATCTCCTACAACGGTGCCACCAACGGCCTCAACGCCGCCCTGCACACCGGCTTCGCGATCAACACCGAGAACAACGACACCAACTACCAGAGCGGCACCGTCTGGCACACCGAGCTGAGCGTTCAACAACTCCTGCCCGTCGGGCCCGGTTTCCTCGGCATCGGATTCAACGCCTTCTACTACGACCAGATCACCGGGGACAGCGGCAGCGGCGCAAGACTCGGAGATTTCGAAGGCCGCACCTCGGGCATTGGCCCCGTCATCAGCTACGTCCTCCCTGTTGGCGAAAATACCTTTGTCGCCGAGGCCCGCTGGCTTCCCGAGTTCGATACCCAAAACCGTCTCGAAGGCGACTACTTCTGGCTGAAGCTCATCTACCAGTTCTGATTACCCTCTTCCCGAAGCCTGTTCCAAAGCCATGACTCATCAGGCCGTCGTCAAATTCGGTCTTCCGGCCTTCATCTGTCTGGTCAATAGCTGCACCAGCCTCCCCACCGACTATCCGAGAACGTCCTCAGCCGCCCTCAAACAACACGTCTCCACCGGCTTCACCCGCATAAAGGCCGCCATCATCAGCCTCCTGCCGATCGAGGGTCAGCTCTGACCACGCTAGGCCCACCTGACAGGTCCCACCACCGAAGGAAACTCACCAATCCGACGAGAGCCGTTCATCCAAGCGCTCTAACAGCCAACTTGCAGTCCGACGACCTCATCTATTAACCACGACAAACTTTCAACGAACCCTCACCTTCGCTCCAAAAATTCAAAATCTCGAATAAGAAGGTTGGCACCCGAAGAATGATCTCCCAAAAAGTATCGCAGCGTAATTAATCGTGGCTGACGATTCCACGAACCGTCAGCTTCATCCCCCCATCAAACTGAAAACATCATGAAAAACAAACTAGTCGCCGAGTTCTTCGGCACCTTCTGGCTCGTCTTTGGCGGTTGCGGTAGCGCCGTTCTATCAGCGGGATTCCTCACCCAGATCGACGGCAACCCGATCCACCTCGGTATCGGCTTCGTCGGCGTCGCTCTCGCCTTTGGACTCACGGTCCTGACCATGGCCTACGCCATCGGCCACATTTCAGGATGTCACCTGAACCCCGCCGTCTCCATCGGCCTTGCCGTCGGCGGTAGACATCCTTGGTCGGAAGTCGGTCCCTACATTGCCGCCCAAGTCGTGGGAGGCATCGCCGGTGCCGGTGTGCTTGCGATCATCGCCAGTGGGAAAGAGGGCTTTGACTTCGCCGGGGGCTTCGCCTCAAACGGCTTCGGCGAGCACTCGCCAGGGGGTTATACCATGCTCGCCTGCTTGGTGGCTGAGATCGTCCTGACCTTCTTCTTCCTGCTCATCATCCTCGGAGCGACGGACAAGCGCGCCCCCGCCGGCCTCGCGCCGATCGCCATCGGCCTGGGACTTACTCTCATTCACTTGATCGGCATCCCCGTCACCAACCTCTCGGTCAACCCTGCCCGCAGCACCGGCCCCGCCGTGTTCGTCGGTGGCTGGGCCATCTCACAACTGTGGCTTTTCTGGCTGGCACCGATCGTCGGCGGAGCCCTTGCAGGCATCGTCTATCCTCTCTTCGCAGGAAAGGACGACAAATAGCCGCCCATTCATCACCTCTGCTCGCCATCCCGCAACCTGCGGAGGCGAGCGGAGGCCTTCATCCTATTGATCCGATCCATCCTGGTCCGGTTTTTTTCCCAGTCTGATCGCCCGAATCCACCCGCTGAAATTTCGGCCTTCCCGGCTTTGCCTTGGGACCCTAGACAAGACGCGAATCATCACGAGAACACATGAAATTCATCAAAGCCGCCATCAGCCTCCTCGCCGTCGTCGCCATCGGAGCCTCTCTTTCGAGTTGCGCCACCAGCAATGCCCAGATTGATGAAAGCGTCGCGATCAACGCGGGCTTCAAGACCATCACCCCGAAGAC
>NZ_JBATWY010000114.1:0-25883 GCF_049672945.1 Haloferula sp.
AACTCCCGTGCTTGATCGTAAGTTGGTGATCCGGTGTGGACCGGGATGTTGATGTAGTTGGCGATGGTTCCTTCTGGCGTCTCCGCGGATTTCGAGGGTCGAAGATTGATGATCGTCTGGATGCCGAGTTCTTGGGCGGCTTGGTAACCTTCTTCATCCGGCAGCGCGCAGCGGTAGAGTTCTGGTGAGACTTGGTGAAGATTCGAAAGTCGCGGGCTTTGGATTGGCTGGGCCCAGCTGTCAGGGCGTGGTTCGATTGCGGGGGTGTAGACGCAGGCTGTCGAAAGCACGCCTGCGGCGGCGATCATCGGGATCAGGGCATTCATCGTCAGCGGGCGAGTTTCCACGCCCTCAGCTATTGCCGGGAAGACAGACTTGTCGAGCGGACATCAAAAAACCCAAGTCGACTGGGAGCTTTGGCCTACGGCATCGCGGGGTGGTCAGGAGGAGGGTTTTTTGGGTAGATTCAATTCCAGCGCCCCCCGACTTCCGGCGTTTTTTTTAAATGGCCCGTGCCCCAAGCCCAGCAGGCAGGCCATGTGTTCCATCGGCTGCCTCGATATCCGATTTCCTCCGCCATCGAGCCGAGGAAACTCCGGAGGCTTTGGCGTTTCGTTTTCTCAAGGACGGCGAGACCGATGAGGTCGAGGTCACGTACTCGGAGCTCCGGCGGGATGCGCTGGCGGTGGCGGCTGGTCTGATCGATCGCAAGTTGGGCAGTGAGCCGGTGTTGATCACGGCTCCTCCCGGTCCGGCCTTCATGGCTTCACTTTTCGGTGCTTGGAATGCCGGTGCCATCGCTGTGCCGGCCTATCCGGCGAAAGGGAGTCGTCATCGGGCACGTCTCGAGGCGATCCGGAAAGACTGTGGCGCAGTGGTCTGCCTTGGTGAGGTGCCGACCCGGGAACTGGCTGGTCTGACTTTTCTCGATCCCTCAGAGATGGCGTCGGATGAGATCGAGTTCGAGCCGGCTGCGAATGACGGGCTTCCCTGTCTGCTTCAATACACCTCCGGATCCACGGCTTCGCCGAAAGGGGTCGTGCTGCGTCACGGGACATTGATGGGTCACCTCGAGCGGATCCATGAAGCGCTCGAGCCGCGTGAGTTGGATTCGATTCTGAGCTGGTTGCCGCCGTATCACGACATGGGTCTGGTGTTGAAGCTTCTCTACTCGCTGCGTGCGGGGACTCCCTTGACCTGGATGGCGCCGGATCACTTCGTACAAAAGCCGGCGCGATGGTTGCAGGCGATCAGCCGCTATCGCGCGAACATGAGCGGCGGTCCGAACTTCGCACTCGAATGGTGTCTTCGCTCCGTTTCGGATGAGGACCTCTCCAGTTTGGATCTCTCGTGCTGGACGCTCGCTCCGATTGGGGCCGAGCGGGTGCGTCGTGACACGCTCGAACGCTTTGCCGAGCGTTTTGAGCCCTGTGGCTTTGATCCGCGAGCCCTCAGTCCTGGATACGGTTTGGCGGAGGCGACGCTGGTGGTGAATTCCCACGTCTTCGACGACTCCGAACAGTGGCGGGTTTCGCAGCGCGATTCCAGACAGGTTTCCTGTGGCAAGTGCATCGGAGGAACACGTCTGAGGATTGTTGATCACGACAGTCGGAAGCCATTGCCGGAAGGCGAGACCGGTGAAATCGAGATCGCCGCCGAGTCGCTTGCCGATGGCTACTGGAAGCGAGCCGAGGCGTCGGCGGAGGCCTTTCGCGATGGCTGGCTGAGATCCGGGGATCTTGGATTTGTTGAGGAGGGCAATCTTTACGTCGTTGGCCGGATCAAGGATCTGATTGTTGTCGATGGCGTCAATGTTTCGCCGGAAGACATCGAGGCGGTGGCGATTTCGGTGGAGCCGAAGCTGGTCGCGGTCGGTGCTTTCCCGGTCGATACGGGGCGTGGTGAAGGCACCGGACTGGCTATCGAACTGGGCGGACTGGCGAAGGACGATCAAGCGGAGTTTTGTGCCGGTCTGCGAGTGGCGATGGCGTCGCGCGGCGAGTATGCGGTGCAGCGAGTCCTGCTGGTCAGGCCCGGCCTGTTGCCTCGGACGACGAGTGGCAAGATCCAGCGTCATGGCATCCGCGAGGCCTTCGAACAGGGCAGACTGCCGGTGGTTTTTGACGATGGAGCGTCGAGTCTGCCTGACGAAGTGGATGGAAATCTAACAGTGCGCGAGTCGCTGATGGAAGCGGTCGGGGAAGTCACGGGTCATGCCGGTCTGCGACCCGGCGACAGCCTTTCCACTCTCGACATCAGTTCGATCGATGCGACCCGGATCATCGCCCACTTGCGGGCGTCGACCGGGGTCGCGATCGATCATTCGGATTTCTTTGATGTCGCAGACTTTCAGTCGCTTGCGGATAGGATTGAGAAGCGCCAGCCGGCGGCTCCGCTTGAGGAAATCGTCCCGGGTTCCGGTCGCGAGTCGGGCCGCATCAGTCATTCCCAGGAGCGGATGGCCTTCCTGCACCGGCTTGAACCGGAGAGCGCCGCCTATCACGTGTTCGGTGCGCTGGAGATGCGTGGTCCGCTCGATGTCGAGGCGCTTGAAAAGGCCTACCAGCACTTTCTGGTCTGCCATCCGATCCTCCGGACCCGTTCGATCGAGAAGGATGGGCAGGCGTTGATGAGCTTTGACAGTCCGACTTCGCCGATTGAGCGGCGTTCCGGCGAGGTGACTGTGGAGCTCGCTGACTTTGCACGGCGGCCCTTTGATCTGGCTTCGGAATCCCCGATCCGTCTTTGCCTGATTGCGACCGGACCGGAGCGGCATGTCCTCGGGCTTTGTGCGCACCATGTTGTCGCCGACGGTTGGTCGGCGAGGGTTTTCGTGAGTCAGCTGGCAGCAAGCTACGAGATTTATCGTAGCGGTAAAGTTCCGGATGTGTTTGCGATGGGTCCGGATTTCGTCGACTATGCCGCGTGGCAGCGGAAGCGGATTGACGACGGTGCCGCTGATGAGCAGATCGCGTACTGGAAGGAGCACCTCAAGGGTCACGACGGGAAACTCGAGCTGGTCACGGATTTCAGTCGTCCGCCGACGGTGGGCTCGAACGGTAGCGCGGTTCTGCGCGACCTTCCGGGCGAAATTGAGGTGGCCATTGCCGAGCTTGCGAGGAAGTGCCGGGCGACGCCGTTCATGGTCAGGTTCGCGGCCTGGCTGATGCTGCTTCGGTCGCACGGTGGCGGAAATGACCTGGTATCCGCGGTGCCGGTGGCCAACCGTCATCATGCCATCGCCGGTGATCTTGTCGGCACCCTGGTCAACACGTTGCCCCTGAGGGTCACGCTTGATGAAGGCGAGAGTTTCACCGATCTGATCGAGCGTGTTCGCAGCGCCTCCTTCGGGATGCAGGCGAATCAGGAGGCGCCTTTTGAGAAGATCATCGAAGCGCTGAGGCCGGAGCGGGCGCGTGACCGGGCACCGATCGCGCAAGTGATGTTCGATCACCAGGAGCTGCCGATGCCACGGAGTTGGGGCGGTGGACTGGAATGCACGCCGATGCTGATTCACCGCGGCGCGGTACAGTTTGATCTTAGTCTGGTGAGTGTTCGTCTTCCGGACCGGACGCAGCTGGTGTTCGAGTATCGCAGCGATCTCTTCCGTGAGGAAACCGTGCGAGCGATGTTGGATCGCTACCTTGCCCTGCTGAGGACCGCCTGCCGTGCACCTGAAACGGCGGTCGGGCGACTCGGCGTGTTGTCGGAAAATGATGGCCGTCAATTGGAGGACTTTGCCAATGGTCCGGAGCGGCCGGGCTTTCTCGAGAAGACGACTTTGGAGATGGTCGCCGAGCGCGTGTTGCGCCATCCCGGGCGGTCGGCCTTTGTCACACCGGAGGCATCACTCAGCTATGAGGATCTCGCAAGCCGCTCCGATGCACTTGCTGCCGGGCTCCGCTCCGAGGGGGTGAAGCGCGGAGACCGTGTCGCTCTACTTCTTGATCGCACGCTCGACCTTCCTTGCGCCTTGCTCGCAATTTGGAAATGCGGCGCCGCCTATCTCCCGCTCGATCCGAGCAATCCGGCGAGTCGTCTTTCCCTGATCCTTGAAGATCAGCAAGCGATCCGTGTGCTGGTGTCGGCAGAGTACAAGGATCGCGTGCCTGAAGGCATCGATGTGATCGAACTCGAGGCGTCGCTCTTCGATCATCCTGCTGGTGAGAACGAGTCACCTGACCTTGGGGATCCCGCATACATTCTCTACACCTCCGGTTCGACGGGAAAGCCGAAGGGCGTGGTGATTCCGCACGTCGCGCTGTCGAACTTTCTCCTCAGCATGGCCGAGACTCCGGGCTTTAGCGAAGGCGAGAAGCTGCTCGCGGTGACCACCGTTTCTTTCGACATCTCGGGTCTCGAGCTCTTCCTGCCGTTGGTTTGCGGGGGGACGGTGGATCTCGTTTCCAGCCAGACAGCGCGCGATGCCGCCGCGCTTCGCAAGCGACTGGAAACCGCTGATCCGGAGGTGATGCAGGCGACTCCGGCAACCTGGCGGATGCTGATCGATGCCGGATGGCAGGGTTCGTCAAAGCTGCGGATCCTTTGCGGTGGCGAGGCCATCGACCTGCCGCTGGCGCGGAAACTGCGGCCGCTCGGTGCCGAGCTGTGGAACATGTACGGACCGACCGAGACGACGATCTGGTCGACCGTCTGGCCGGTCCCGGCGGACCCCGAAGGCATCACCATTGGGCGCCCGATTGCCAATACTTCGATCCGGATTCTCGATTCCGCAGACCTACCAACGCCACCGGGCATGCCCGGTGAACTGCTGATCGGTGGCGATGGTCTGGCGATTGGCTATTGGAAACGTGAGGAGCTGACCGCCGAGCGTTTTGTCGTGATTGGCGGCGAGCGACTTTACCGGACCGGTGACCTCGCGAAGTGGCTTCCAAATGGTGAGATCGAATGCCTTGGCCGGACCGATGACCAGGTCAAGCTGCGGGGTTTCCGGATCGAGCTTGGGGAGATCGACAACGCGATTCTTTCCCATCCGGAGGTCGAGGAGGCTGCTACGATACTCATAGGAGATCGACTGGCTGGATATTTTCGTTCTTCCTCCGGTGTCGGGATCCGCGTTCTGAACGATCATCTCAAGGCCTTGTTGCCGGACTACATGGTTCCCGCGCTGCTAATTCCGATCGATGTTTTTCCGCTGACGGCGAGTGGCAAGATCGACCGCAGGGACCTTGCTTCCCGGGCGCTTCCCATGGCGGAGACGGGTGGCGGGCCGGAGGCGATGGACCCCTTGGTTCACGACCTGACCCGGCTGTGGGCAAGGGTGCTGAAGGTCGACCAGGTGGCTCCGGATGATGACTTCTTCAACCTTGGCGGGCACTCGTTGCTGGCGGCCCGACTCGCCACGGCGGCGAGCCGCGAGACGGGGCTTCAGATTCCTCTCGACTGGTTGTTCGACCGTCCCACGCCGGCGGGCATGGCCGAGCGATTGCGTTCGGATGCGGCGGCCGATCTGGCACGCCCGCGGGCGATCCCGCTTTCGAAGGGCGGCGGCGGGAACCCTCTGTTCTGGGTTCACACGCTTGTGGACGGCGGGATGGGACTGCTGCCTTATCGTGAAACTGCCGCCATGCTTTCCGATGTTACCGATTCCTACGGCATTGCCGAAGGCACGAAGACCTTTGATTCCCTCACCGAGATCGCGGCGGCGCATGTGAAGAGCATTCGCTCGGTGCAACCGCAGGGGCCTTATCGCCTCGCTGGATTTTGTTTCGGTGGCAATGTTGCGGCCGAGATCGCAAGTCAACTCACCGATGCGGGTGAGACCGTTGAGTTGCTTGCATTGTTAGAGTCCAGTCCGCCGCGTGCCGGTGTGAGGCGTGGTTGGTGGTTGAGGCTTGGCAACTGGCTCCACATTTTTGAACGGCTGCCCTCACGGATCGGCAGTCTGATTCGGCGCGATGGCACGAGCTTCCTGCGCCGTCTGAAGATGAAGCAGCGTGCGGCGTCGTCGAAGGTCGAGCAGTTGGTCAAGAAGGACGAGTTCATTCCCGATCTGCATGGGGTGCTCGATCTGGAGGTGCTTGATGACGACTCCCGCGAGCGGGCAATCCGGCATTGGGAGGCGCTGCATCGGCATGAGGCACGGCTTCCAAACGCCGAACGACTGGTGCTGATCCGTGCCTTTGATGAAGGCTGGCTGCCGCGCGATCCGAACCTTGGATGGAAGCCGCCGACGCCGTTTGAGATTTATACCGTGTCCGGCCGGCATGAGGAGTTCCTGAGGAATCACTCGGCGAAGGAGGTGGCGACGGTGTTGAGGGGCTTGTTTTCGCGGAAGCGGGATCAAGGCTGAGGTCTTGATTCGCCTCGATCAATTCTCTTGCGGATGAGCCAAATCGAAAGCGACAGGAGCAGCAGGCTTGTGATGATCCAAGTCCATCGTGAGTGGGAGATTGGGTTGGCTGCCTGCTCATTGCCGGTTTCCGGGATCACCAACTTGGTCGCCACCGTTTCAGGGATATCGTGACCCCGCTCGCGCAGCGCCATCACTGCGGCAGACCTGACGGGAAAGTCCAGTTTGGTGCCATCCTTGGGAGAGCTTGAAACTCTTCCGGTGGCCGGGTGTCCGAGGTATTGTTGCAGCAATGCGGTATCCTTCGGATCGCCAATCGAAGCCACCAGGCGGATGGCATTGCAAAGACCTCGGTAGTTGGAGCTCTCTGGATAGTCGGCGCTTTGATTCTTCTTACTCTTGGTGAGTTGATTCCAGTATTCCAATCGCTCGGGCTGAAGCTCTTCTCTCAGTAGACTTCGCAAGGCATCGCCCTTTGCTCGAAGGGCTTCCTCTTTTTTCCTGGAGGATCGATTGCCTTGCAGCCGCTGAAGAAAATCCAGAGGCCGAGTGGCGAGAAAATGGTCGATGACCTTGGTTTCCCACTCTTGTGGCTGATTGTCCAATGATGGAAGCAGGACAAAGTAGGCTTCCCACAGCAAGGCATCGTCCTTCCCGATCCACTGCTGCATCCACGGTCCGGCCTGATTGCCGATATTCCGTCTGGCCAACCCGGCCAATCCGGCACGAATGCGCGGCTCCCGCTGGTCATCGAGGAAGCGAATGACCTGTTCCTCCGGGTAGGATCGGACGCCAAAGGAATGCGTGGCGAGGAATTGCGCGGCGGAGTCGCCGGCTGCGAGGTCGTCGCCATCGAGGGCTTCAACGGCGAGCTCGACCAGGCGTTTGGAGGATTCGGGCAGTGGCTTCCGATAATCTCTGGATCGAGAGGAATGGAGGTGGTTGGGGTTGCGGAAAGTCAGAAATCTCCAGACCACCCCCGGGCAGTTTTCCGGTGTTCCGTAGGCTGGATCGCTGGTGTTTTGGATGGCGGCAAGGCAGCGATCGACAAGCATCTGCTCGTCTCGGTGCGCGAGCCATGCATCCGTGAGGATTGCCTTGATTCGTTCGCGGAACTGGAGGTCCGATGAGATTTCATCGCTCACCCAATCGATGATGAGCTGGCGTCCCTCCAGGCATTGCTGGCTGTTGCGAAGGAGTTCCAGCATGGCTGCGAACTCTTCCGGGTTTTTGGCGACGAGGTTGTCGCCCCATCGGCCTTCGATGAGCCCCATTTTGAATTCCCGATGGAGGGTGTCGCAGCGGCCGGCGTTTGCCATGACCTCAGCGAGTTCCGCGGCGACATATTTGCCCCGGATCGGGGGCGTGCTGAAGTAGACACCATTGGCCCAGCTCCGGTATCGGATCATGGCGTCGGTGTCGCCGCTGGCAGGGGTGATCCCGCTGACCGCAAGGGCGGATCTTGCTGGAAGGTCCCGCGGTGGGAATGTGGTTCCGCAGCCGGGTTTGATCGGTTTGCGGTCGAACCAATGGCCGCCGATCCGGACTTCGGACCAGACATTGGATGACGGCCCGATGATGCCACGGATCGGCTCGTCGGTATCGTTGATCAGGTAGAATACGGCGTAGCCATCTCGTTGATCCGACAGGTCGGGGATCAAGTGGACTCCACCGGCGGGGTGCTGGACACGTGCCGGGAGTTCATCGAGAGGGATGACCTTGCGCAGGTTGGAACCATCGACGCGTGAGGGGTCTTTGAGAATGAAGGGATGGGCAGCAGGAGCCGATTCTCCTCGAAGGGGCGTGAGAGCGAGGAGCAAGGACGCCGCGATCCAATTTGCCTGTGAAATCGAGATGCGGATTTTTCGGGGGCGCATCGATAACTCCTTTCTCTGGACCGAGAGGGGTATCGCTCACTGGGTCTGAATTTGCGAGCTGATTTGTCGGGCTGGGAAGGAGAGTTTGGGCGCCAGGAATGCCGCCTTGCCCACTCATGGCGCTTTGGAAAGCGCCACTCCTTACTCGGCGGGCTGCATGGCGGGGTCGGTAAGGGTCTTGAGGAAGGCGACGAGAGCAGCTTTGTCGGCTTCGCTCAGGCCGAGGCCGGTGGGGTGTTTGGCGAGGTTGGGGTCGAGGGTTTCGCTGAGCTCGAAGCCGGAGTTGTAGTGATCGATCACTTCCTCGAGCGTGGCGAAGCGGCCGTCGTGCATGTAGGGGGCGGTGAGGGCGACGTTGCGCAGGCTTGGAGTGCTGAACTTGTAGCGGTCGCTTTTTTTGCCGGTGGTTTTTTCGAGGCCGAGGTCATCGGTGGTGCTGAGGCCGGTGTTGTGGAAGGAGTGGTCGGTGAAGAGCGCACCGCCGTGGCAGTGGAAGCAGTCGGCACCGAGCTGGCCGAGGCGCGGTTCGGATTCAGTGAAGAAGAGTTCGAAGCCACGTTGTTCTTCGCTTGTTAGAGTGTCTTTGCCTTTGAGCGATTGGTCGAGTTTGGAGTCGAGGCTGAGGCGGGTGAGCAGGAAGTTCTCGATCGCGAGCCCGATGTTTTCCGGGGTGATGTCTCCGGAGCCGAAGGCGGCGGCGAAGAGGGGAGGGTAGGTGGGGTCGGTCTTGAGTTTGGCGACGACGTTCTCCAGCGACTCGTCCATTTCGAGGTGGTCTGAGATGGGGATGAGGGCCTGGGTGCGGAGGGTGTCGGCACGGCCGTCCCAGAAGAAGCTGCTTTTCCAAGCGAGGTTGAAGAGCGGCATGGAGTGGCGGTTGGCGTGGTCGCCATCGACGCCGGGGCTGAACTGGCGGGGGTCGCTGAGGGTTTCGCCCTGGTGGCAGGAAGCGCAGGAGATGGTGTTGGTGCGGGAGAGCTTGGGCTCGTGGAAGAGTTTTTCGCCGAGGGCGACGCGGGTTGTTAGAATGGGGTTGTCGCTGGGGAGGGCGGGGAGCGGGATGTGCTTGGGAAGGGTGATGGGGTAGCCTTGGGGATTGGCGGGGAGGTCGATCGGCGCGGGGGGATTCGGTGGCCTGGGGATGCCGCCTTTTTGGATGCCAGTGATGCGGAAGGCGGATGGGAGCTTGGTTTTGAGGTGCTCGGCGACGGGGTCGCCCTCGGCGGAATGGGTGGTGGCTCCGTCTTTAGCAAAGGACAGGTCTGTTAGAAGCTTCTGGGGGTCGAGCGCAATGGTGACGCGGGATTCGTGGTGCAGGTCGAGTTTGATCGGGAGCGTGATCTTCGTGCGGTTGGGATCGCGGGCGAAGTGATAGGCAAATCCGCCGGGGTGATTTTGACTTCGGGGTTGATCAGTGGGCGGGACGCCCACGCTCCCCTGTTGTGGGTCGGCGCGCCAGTGACCTTCGAGGGCGAGGAAGATGTAGCCGCCCTGCCAGTCCCAGTGGAGCTTGTTGAGGTTGGGATTGAGGGGATGGTTGGCGGTGTACTGGGCGGGATCGGAGTGATTGGTCTTTTCGTCCGGTCCGATGTGGAAGGTGATCGCGGTGATCTTTTCTGCAGGGAGATCGGGAAGCGTGAAGGTGGTGCCTCGTGTGGAAATGAAGGCGGTCGAGTTCGGGATGACGAGGGTGTTGCCGGTGGAGGTGGTTAGAGAAAAGTCGGTGGCCAGCCATTCGAGTCGGGTGAGGGAGAAGGTTTCGCTACTGGAGTTCCCGTAGCGGAGGGAGTCGATGAGCAGGGGTCTGCCGTCGACTTCGTGGATGAAGTCGAGGTGTAATGAAGTGCCAAGTGAGCAGTGAGCAGTGAGCAGTGATAGGCTAAGCACGCATTTGGCGAGGCGAGACGCCTTGGCTTTACTCATCATGGCTCCTGTGGGTGAAGGATTTGCAAGAGTTTATCCTGATTGGGAGCTCAGGGGGATTTGATGATCTGGATGGCGTTGAAGACCCGGGTGGCACCGGTGTTTGGATTGTTGGGAAAGGTAACGGTCGCGGTGGTGTAGGGGGCGGAGATGGTATCCGGGACGGTGCATTTTATCCAGAACTGATCATAGGTATCAGACGGATCGAAGCGGGCGATGAAGGTGGCAGTGACGCCATCAACGGTGATCGAATCAGGGGCGAGACCGGCATTCATCGGGACTCCGGCGGGACCGGTTTGGGTCGGAAGCTGGAGGTAAAGGGTGTCGCCGGTGGGTATGGGGGGAACCAGCGATTGGTCTTTGGCCAGCAGGGCATTGTAGGCGGCTTCGTGTGCGTCGCCGGGATTCGGTGGGGTGGTGAGAGTGTTTGATTCGACGCCGTTGCTTCCCAGCTCATACATCTGGTAGGTCGGGATGTCGTCAGGGTCGGAGACGTCTTGGAATGAAATGAGTTTGTACTGCGGCCAGTCGTCCATCATGAGGGCACGGCCATCGAGGTCGTTGAGTCCGAATTTCTCGGCAATGATGGAACGGTCGGCCATGTCGGTGCCACGGAAGATGGGAACGAGGGATTGGGAGTGGATGTCGATTCCCTGGGTGGCCGTGGGGACATTGATGTTGGTCAGTTCAAGGATGGTGGCGAAGAGATCGACGACATGGACCATCTTGTCGGTGGTGCCGGTGACGGTGACATCGGGTCCGGTGGCAAAGAAGGGCACGTGGATGCCGCCTTCATTGAGCGAGCCCTTGGCGGCGGCGAGTCCGCCTGCGGGAGCCTGATCGACCTGGCCGGGAGTGCCGTTGTCGCCAACGACGATGATATTCGTGGTCGTGAGATCGACGGATTCAAGGAGCCGGCCAATTTCGTGATCGAGGGCTTCGAGCATTTTGATGTAGAGGTCGCGATTGGTGCTGCCGTCGGTGGAATAGTCGATGTCGACGTAGGGGGCAGGGTCATGAAAGGGATCGTGGGGGGCGTTGAATCCCATCCAGACGACCCAGGGATCGCTGCCTTGGGAGGTGATGAATGAAGCGGCTTCGTCAACCTGAACGGAGGTGGCGTAGGGAGTGGCGTAGGTTCCGGGGACGAGGGTGGTAACATCAGTGCCGGTGTCGGTGAGGATGCCGTTCTCAATTTTTATCCGTGTCCAAGCGGCGTAGTCCGGCACGCCACCGCTGAGAGTGCCGGTGAAGTTCGGCCAGCCGCCGTTCGTGAACGGTCCGGAATCGCCGGAGCCGAGATGCCACTTTCCGAAGGAAGCGAGGCCGTAGTCGGGGGCTTCGGTGCTGATGATTTCCGGGAAGGTAAGTTCGGAGGAGGGAAGGGTGGAGTCGGCCTGCGGGTTGCCGACGGTGTGCTGGTAGGGTTGGCGGCCGGTGAGCAGGGTGGCGCGTGTCGGTGAACAGATGGGTTGGGCATAGCCTCGGGTGAAAAGGAGGCCGGCGTCGGCGAGGGCTTCGAGGTTCGGCATGTTGGCCAGCTGGGCTCCGGGCTCTTCGTTGTAGAGTGCGGACGAGTCGATGCCCCAATCGTCAAGAATGAGCAGGAGGACGTTGTGCTGCGGGCCCTCGCTGACGATGGAATTGTCGTAGGCGAAGCCGTTGTCATCGAAGGGAGCGAGATACTGGAACTCGGCGCGGTAGAAGCGGGATGGATCCGTCGCCGCGCGGTTTGGATCGATGAGGGTGGTGGAGGAGCTGTCGGCGCGCGGGGAGGCCACCGATTCCCATGGTTCTTCGAGATCCGAGGACTCGATGAGGTATTGGCCACCTTCGACGGTGGACCAGGTGATGGTTACGTCGCCAGTGTCTTGCTCGACTTCGATCGATTTGGTTTCAAGCGCTGCTTCCGGTCCACCTTCCCAGATGGTCGTGACATTGGCCGGGATGGTGACGTTGTTCGCGCCCTGGACGGTGCCGAAATAGTAGCGGCTGATATTGTAGGGAAAGACCGGAGTGCCGTCGGCGGCGATGCAGGAAAAGTAGGCCCAGGTTCCGGTCGGGAATTCCGGAGTCACGCACCAGCGGACGTTGTATTCGTCGAGGTCGAAGTCGGTGCCGAGGATCAGGCCGAGGTCGCCCTTGTAGGCGTAGTCTTCAAGGTAGTGACCAAGGGTGTAGGTGGCATTGACGACGGGACCGTATTGGCTGGTCGCAAGCGGATTGGTACGGGCGTCTTCGTTGCGGGTGATCCATTCGGGAAGGGTCGTGCGGCCGACGGCAGCGAGATTGGTGGAGCCGTTCGAGCCGTCGCGCATCTGGTAGCCGGATATCATGCGCCGTACTCCGCTGCCGGGATCGAGCGGGTCGGAATAGCCGTAGGGGCCATAGAGGGGGAAGCCGTCGAAAGTCCAGGCGAGAATCGGGGAGTGGCCGCCATCGGGAGCTTCGGTATAAGTATTACTGGAGATATCGTAGTTTACGGAATCCCCAAGCAGGTGACGAAGTCCCGGCGGATTGGCATGGTAGTGATGGGTGCCGCCTGCCTGGTGGGCGAATGCCGGGTCGAAGGTATCGGATTCATTGACGTAGGCATCGCGGTTCCAGACGTCGTCGCCGATGTCCTGCCCGTCGCCAGGACCGGAGTCACGCATCTGATCGCTGATGTAGGAGAAGGCATCGCGCGAATCGAACATTGCGACGCCGTCCACAAAGTATCCGATCGCGCCAAGTCCGGTGAGAGGTTTGGGCATGGGGGCCTCTTCGGGAGTCAGCGGGAAGCGGGCGGTGCGAGCGATATTGGCCGGGTAGTTCGGGAAGAGGTTGCCGTTTCCTCCGTACCACGGGCCCATGACGTGGAAGGCGAGGCCGGAGGTGCGGATGTAGAGGTCGCTGTCAGTGGTGGAGACCTCGCTGACGCCGGCGTAGGTGGGGCTGGGTTGGCTGGCGCCGCCATTCGGGTGGTTCCAACTGGTCTGGGGCTCGATGGCATTTTCCTCGGTGACGCTTGGGTAGACCCGCGCATACTGTCCGGAAAGGTCGGTGAACCATGAGGAGGTGATCGGATCAGCGAGGAGGAGTGGGGTGAGGGCAATGGAAATGAAGAGTGAGCGAATCATGGAAGAGGTGGCTTTCAAGGCGAAACCGCAACGGGAGGAAAGGGTTGCTATTTTGATTGTTAAGACTCTGTGAGTTCGCGTTCCAGGGAAAGAAAAAGCCGCTCACGCGGGATGCGGAGCGGCTTTGAATGGAAGGTTTCGGGATCTCAGCGTCCCGGGCCGCGTGGTCCTCCACGGGGTGGGCTGTCTGGGCCCCCTTGGCCACCTGGTCCTCCGCCTGGAGGTCCATCTTCGGGCATCTTGAGTCCGGCTTCATCGGCGCTGAGTTCCCCATCCTCGTCTTTGTCGAGCGTGGCGAGGGATGCGGAAGCCGCTTCGATTTCCTCTTTGGAAAGATCGCCGCTTTTGTCGGTGTCGATGGCTTCCATGATGCCCGATGGTGGAGGTGCGGGAGGACGATTCTGATCGTCATCTTTTCTGAGCCGGCGTTTGGGGCGCTCGGGCTTGAGTTCTTCAACGCTGAGGGCTCCGTCTTCGTCCTCGTCGAGCTTGAGCAATTGCTTGGTCGCGTTCTTGATTTCCCGTTTGGAAATTTGGTGGTCGCGGTCTTTGTCGATCGCCCTGACCACCGCTTCAGGAGGTGGGCCTTCGGGGGGACCTTGAGCGAGTGTGTGAAGCGTGGCTCCGAGAAGCATGGCAGGGATAAGGTAAGTAGTTTTCATCAGTTCTGTTGGACGTTACCCCGTGAATCTGGGCTTCGATTGTGTGGGAATTGTGTCGAAAGGGCGTTTGTTTGTAATGGATGTGTAAAAGTGGGCGGATTCGCCATTTTTCCCGAATTTTGATCAAACTTCTGGCTAGATTGACGGCCTTATTCTTGGTCAAAATAATTGATCATGAAAAATGTCATAAAACACTGGTTTACAGAGTGCTATAACCGTCTATACCGCAATTGGACGCTAAGTCATACCACAAATGGACGGACTAAAATACCACAATTGGACGCTTGTTAATACCGCAATTGGACGCTAGGGTGTGCCGCAAATGGACGGACCTGAATTCATGCTGCCGAGGCACCTGCAGAGGGCCATGGATGCCGCCTTGGCGGACACCCCGGTGGTGTGCCTGCTGGGGCCGCGGCAGTGTGGGAAGTCGACGCTCGCCCGGGCGCAGAAGGCCTCGCGGAAATTTCTCACGCTGGATGACGTGAACCTCCTCAATGCTGCGCGGAAAGACCCGGAAGGTTTCGTCGGGCGTCTGCCGGACGAGGCGACGCTTGATGAGGTTCAGCGCGTTCCCGAATTGCTGCTCGCGATCAAACGGAGCGTCGATGAAGACCGTCGACCTGGCCGATTTCTGCTGACCGGCTCGGCGAATCTTTTGCAACTGCCGAAGCTGGCCGACTCCCTGGCCGGGCGGATGGAGTGTCTTTATCTACAGCCGCTGAGTGAGGCGGAGAAGAAGCGCAGCAGCGGTTCGTTCGTGAAACGTTGGCTCGCGGGGGAGCTGTGGGATAGCAAGCTGATGGAAGACACGCCAGGGCCATCAAGCCTGATTCGACGAGTTGTGGCCGGCGGCTATCCCGAACCGCAGGGCCGGACGCCTGAGCGCGCGCGCCAGTGGCACCGGCAATACCTGCGTGCGGTGATTGATCGCGATGTGCATGATGTGGCGAAAGTCCGCGACAGCAGCGAAGTCGCGCGTCTGTTAGAAGTGCTGGCTCATCAGACGGCGAATCTTTTGAATACCTCTTCGATGGCCAGCGACCTGCATCTGGATCGTCAGACGGTGGACCGTTATTTGACGGTGCTGGAACGGCTGTTCCTGATTCGTCAGCTGCCGCCGTGGTTTCGGAACTCGGCCAAGCGTCTGATCAAGACGCCGAAAATTCATGTGATCGACAGTGGCTTGGCGGCATCGCTGGCCGGACTGGCGGCAGAGGATTGGAATGCGAAACGGGATCGCTTCGGACATCTGTTAGAGTCCTTCGTGGTGCAGCAGTTGATCGCGCAGTCAGGCTGGACCGATCCGGATCTGCGCTTCTGGCACTACCGTGACAAGGACCAGGTGGAAGTTGATGTGGTGATCACCCGTGGTCGTGAAGTCTGGGGTGTCGAAGTGAAGGCTTCAGCCACCTTGCATGATACCGACGGCAAGGGATTGCGGCGGCTCGCGTCGCAGGCAGGTGATGATTTTCGTGGTGGTATTGTCTTCTACGACGGTAGGTCGATCCTGCCGTTGGGCGGTGATCGGCGGATGATCGCGGTGCCGCTGGAGCTGCTTTGGAAATGGTGATGGCTTAAAGATTTCGAGTATTTTGTGGTTTGACAGTAGAACCACTTCTTTTTTAACAAGTTCACATGAACAGTATTTCTTCAGGCCCGAGTGAAGTGCTCAAGGAGGTCTTCGGCTTCGATGACTTTCGTGATCACCAGCAAACGCTGGTGGAGGGGCTGCTGGCGGGGAAGGATGTTTTCGGCGTGATGCCGACGGGTGGTGGCAAGTCGCTTTGCTATCAGTTGCCGGCGGTGATGGCGGAGGGTTGTGCGGTGGTGGTGAGCCCGCTGATCGCGCTGATGAAGGATCAGGTGGACGCGGCGCGTGCGAATGGGATCCGCGCCTGCTGCGTGAATAGCTCGATCAGTAGCGAAGAGCGCCGCGAAGCGGCGCGGGCGTATCGGGCGGGGGAGCTGGATCTCCTTTATGTCGCGCCGGAGCGGCTGTCAGGTGGCGGGTTTCTGGATCGGTTACGCGATTGTCCGGGCGGGGCACCGGCCTTTTTCGCGATCGATGAAGCGCACTGTCTTTCCGAATGGGGCCACGACTTCCGACCGGACTACCTTTTTCTCACCGAGCTGCGAACGCATTTCCCCGACACGCCGATTGCCGCCTTCACCGCGACCGCAACGGAGAAGGTGGCGGCGGATATCGAAAAGAGTTTGAACCTTGAGCAGGCGGTCAAAGTTCGGGCCTCGTTCGACCGCCACAATCTCTACTACGAGGTGCGTGCGAAACGGGACTGGGAACGTCAGTTGTTAGAATTTGTTCAGGCGCGGAAAGACGAGTGCGGGATCATCTACCGGACGAGCCGCAAGAGCGTGGAATCGACGGCGGATTTCCTGCGCCGGAATGGAGTGGATGCGAAGGCCTACCACGCGGGGATGGAGGCGGACGATCGCAAGCAGACGCAGGAGGATTTCATTCGCGACAACTGCCGCGTGATCGTCGCGACGATTGCCTTCGGCATGGGTATCGACAAAGCGGACGTCCGCTACGTGGTGCATGGCGATGTGCCGAAGAACATCGAGAGCTACTATCAGGAAACCGGTCGTGCCGGACGCGATGGGGAGCCCTCTCATTGTTTGCTGCTCTACTCGCCGGGCGATGGGATGAAAATCCGCGGCTTCTTTGATGATGTGGCGGACGAGAATGAGCGGAACCGTCTGCTCGGCCTGCTCCAGGCGATGGAGAATTTCGCGGCCAATCCGAGTTGTCGGCGGAAGGCGCTGCTTGGGTACTTCGCGGAAGACTATCCGAAGGAAAGCTGCGGGAGCTGTGATTTCTGCGATGGGAATTTCAAGCAAAGCGACGTCACTCGTGAAGCGCGGATCGTGATGTCGGCGATGGCACGAAGCGGTGAGCGATTCGGTGCGGTACACGTTTGCGACATCGTCACCGGGGCGAATACGGCGAGGATCCGCGAAGCGGGCCACGAAAGCCTGAAGACCTACGGCGTGGGTGCCGACCGTCCGAAGAGCTATTGGCGCGGGGTGCTGGATGCCTTGGTGGGTGCGGGTGCCGTCAAATTTTCCGAAGGCAGTTTCCCGGTTCCTAAACTCACGGGGAAAGGCTGGGCGATTCTCAAGGGCGAGCAGAGTTTTGCGATGCATGAGGACCAGCGCGTGGAGCCGGAGAAAAGCTCACGCAGTCGCCCGGCGGAGGAAAGCTTCCCCTTTCACAGCGGTCTCTTCGATCATCTACGTCGCTTGCGGAAGGAAGTGGCTGATGAGGTCGATGTTCCGCCGTATGTGGTCTTTGCCGATCGCACCTTGCGTCAGATGGCAGCGTTGATGCCGGCGGATAAAGGAACTTTGGCGAGGGTTCATGGGATGGGTGAGCATAAGATGTTTACCTATGGACAGGCCTTTCTCGATGCGATCACGGAGTATCTAAGCGATCATCCGGAGGCGGTTTCCGAGCGGCTTGACAAGCTTCCGAAGGCTCCCGTTTTTGACCCGAGAGGCATCAAGAACGGACTTGCGGCCACCTATTTGGAAACCGATGCGCTGCTCGCTGCCGGGCTGACACTCGAACAGATCGCGGCCAAGCGTGATCTGAGTCTCAGCACCATCGAGACCCATGTTGGCAAACTGATTGAGGACGGCCGCGAGTTGGATGTTCGGAAATACCTCAGTGAGGAAAAGGAGGAACTGATCCGGAAGCTTTTCGCCGAAAACGGCACGGAGCCGCTGAAGCCGATTATCGAGGCGGCGGGTGGTGAGGTCAGCTATGGGCAAGCGAGGATCGTGCTGGCTTTGGTGAATTTGTGAGGACTGGCTTGGGGGTGGGTCCTGCTTGATGGGGAATATGGAGACGGACTTTGGAAGTCCGTTGGTTTGGCCGGGAGGGTTTGTTGTGAGCGTGGGGGGTGGTTTGGGCTGCTGGGCTTGGGCGGAAGGACTTTAAAAGTCCTTCTCCATATTCTGGTCGTCTCTCGGTCTTGCTAATGGGAAAGTGAGCTATGGTGAGGCGAGGATCGTGCTGGCTTTGGTGAATTTGTGAGGACTGGCTTGAGGGTGAGCCCTGCTTGATGGGCTATACGGAGACGGACTTTGCAAGTCCGTTGGTTTGGCCGGGAGGGTTTGTTGTGGGTGTGGGGCGTGGTTTGGGCTGCTGGGCTTGGGCGGAAGGACTTAAAAAGTCCTTCTCCATATTCTGGTCGTCTCCCGGTCTTGCCCTCGGCGGGGGGGCGGTCCAGATTCGGCCTGCCCGATGTCCGACTCTTTCGTCCACCTCCACCTCCACACGGAATATTCGCTGCTCGATGGCATGGCCCGCTGCAAGCAGGTGGCGGCCAAGGCGAAGGAGCTGGGGATGCCGGCGGTGGCGATGACGGACCACGGTAACCTCTTCGGCGCCATTGAGTTCTATCAAGCCTGTCAGAAGGAGGGCGTGAAGCCGATCCTCGGTTGTGAGATCTATCTGGCACCGGGGAAATTGGAGGACAAAAAGGAGGTCCCAGGGCGCAAACGCTCGTGCCACATGACTCTCCTCGCCGAGACGAATGAAGGCTGGGGGAATCTTCAGAAACTCGTCTCACTCGGGCACCTCGAAGGATCCTATTACGGCAAGCCACGCGTTGATCGCGAGGCGCTGCGAAAGTATTCGGAGGGCATCATCTGCCTGAGCGGCTGCATTTCCGGGCCGGTCAATGAGTGGCTCCGGGCCGACGATTTCGACAAGGCCCGCGAGACGATGGCCGAGCTGATCGACATCTACGGGAAGGAGAACCTCTACGTCGAGATCCACAACCACGACCTTGAGCCCCAGCGGAAGGTCACACCCGGTCTGCTCAAGCTGGCGAAGGAGTTCGATCTGAAACCGGTGGCGGCGAACGATGTCCACTTCCTCAATCCCGACGACCACGAGGCGCACGACGTGATGATCTGCATCGGCACCGGCAAGTTGCTGATCGATGAGAACCGGATGCGCTACACGCCGGAAGTGTATTTCAAATCAGCGGAGCAGATGCGTGCGTTGTTCGCCGATGTGCCGGGTGCGTGCGATGCGACTTTGGAAATCGCCGAGCGCTGCAATGTGGAGATCAAGCTGGATGCGACAAGCTCCGAAAAATACCCGCAGTTCGAGTCGCCCGACGGATCGCCGCGTGAAGAGTATCTGATGACCGTCTGCAAGGAAGGTCTGGTCCGCCGCTACGGGGAGGAGAAGGCGGCGCAGCCCGAGATTGTCGAACGACTCGAATATGAGGCGGGCATCATCAATCAGCTCGGATTCGCGTCGTACTTCCTGATCACCGCCGACTTCATTCAGTGGGCGCGGGATCACAACATTCCGGTCGGTCCCGGCCGCGGCTCGGCGGCGGGGTCGCTGGTGGCCTACGCGATGGGCATTACTGACATCTGCCCGCTCAAGTTCGGCCTGCTCTTCGAGCGCTTCCTGAATCCGGAACGGGTCAGCCCTCCCGATGTCGACATTGATTTCTGTCAGAGCCGCCGTCCGGAAGTCATCGATTACGTCCGCCAGAAGTACGGCGAACGTAGTGTTTCCCACATCATCACCTATGGAACTTTGGGCGCGAAGAGCGTGCTGCGTGATGTCTCGCGGGTGATGGGCGTGAGCTACGGCGAGGCGGACCGCATTGCCAAGATGATCGAGGCGAAGCCGGGCGTCACCCTGAAGAAGGAATGGGATGCCAAGCCGGAACTGGTCGAGCTGATCGAATCGTCATCGACTTATCAGGAACTCTGGGACTACGCGCTCAAGCTCGAGGGCCTGACCCGGAACGTCGGCATCCACGCGGCGGGGGTGGTGATCGGTGACCGCTCGCTCGATGAGCATGTGCCGCTGACGCGCGGCAATGAGGGCGAGGTCGTGACCCAGTATGACATGGGCGCGATCACCGAGGTCGGCCTGCTGAAGATGGATTTCCTTGGTTTGAAAAACCTGACGGTGATTCAGGACGCGGTGGAGCATATCCGCGTGCATCATCCGGATTTCGTCATCGAGGAGGTGCCGCTGGACGATGCGAAGACCTTCGAAATTCTCAATCGCGGGGAAACGATGGGTGTGTTCCAGCTGGAATCCGGCGGCATGGTCGAGACCTGCCGCAAGTACCAGATCGAAAAGATCGATGACATCATCGACCTTCTCGCGCTCTACCGTCCGGGTGCGATGCAGTTCATCGATCAGATGATCGAGGTGAAGAAGGGGCGCAAGAAGCCCTTCTACGAGCACCCTCTGTTAGAGCAGGTCAGCGGCAACACCTATGGGGTGATGATCTATCAGGAGCAGGTGCAGAATGCGGCCAAGCTGCTGGCGGGATACTCGCTCGGTGGTGCGGACCTTCTGCGCCGTGCGATGGGCAAGAAGGACCCGGCGAAGATGGCCAAGGAGCGGACGAAGTTCGTTCAGGGCTGCAAGGAAACCAACGGTATCGACGAGAAGATGGCGAATGCGATTTTCGAGAAGATCGAGATGTTTGCCGGATACGGATTCAACAAATCGCACTCCGCCTGCTACGGTCACATTTCCTACTGGACGGCTTACCTCAAAGCGAACTTCCCGGTCGAGTTCATGTCGGGTCTGCTGTCGAACGAGATCAACAACACCGACAAGATCGGCGTCTTTGTTTCCGAGTGCCACCGGATGAAGATCGAGATCCTGCCGCCGGACATGAACAAGTCGAAGCTGCGTTTCGCTCCGGAGAAGACACCGAATGGTGCGATGGCGATCCGCTACGGATTGGCGGCGATCAAGAATGTCGGGGGTGGTGCGATGGCGCAGGCGATCGAGAACCGGGAGAAGGACGGCCCCTTCGAATCGCTCGATGATTTCGCCAACCGGCTGGATTCAAAAACCGTCAACAAGCGGATCCTTGAGAATCTTGCCAAGGCGGGGGCTTTCGACTGGACCGGTGAGACCCGCGCCGGGATTTGTGCCCGCCTTGAACAGGTTTGTGCGAGTGCGTCTTCCGCCCAGAAGGATCGTGCGGCAGGCCAGGTGGCGCTTTTTGATACGATGGACTATGGTGGTGCTCCGGCAGTCTCCAACACGTCGGGCGCGGTCGCGGTCGAGGAGTGGAGCAAGGACGAGCGCCTGGTGATGGAGAAGGAACTGCTCGGTTTCTATGTGACCGGTCATCCGCTCGACAAGTTCCGCGCCGTACTCGACTCCGATCGTTACCAGAAGCTGGGTTTGGTCGATGATATCGAGATGAAGGGGCCGCGCGACCGCTATGCCTTTGCTGGAATGATTCGCAGCGTCGATGCGCGGGTGACGAAGACGGGCAAACCTTTCGGCATTCTGGTGATCGAGGATTTCACCGGATCGCGTGAAGTGATGGTCTGGGGTGAGAGCTTTGTGCCGGCGCGTGATGCCGGGATCATGGTCCCGGGGACGGTTATTCGTTTCAAAGCGGCGATCCAGATTGATGACCGAACTGACTCGCGAAAGCTGACGGGATCGGAATTCAGTGAACTCAAGATTCGCGGGAAGGGCGGGAATGGAAAATCCGTCGAGCTGACCTTGTGGACCGCCCGGCATTCGGAAGTCGATCTCGAGGAGATCCGCTCGGCGATTGGAGCGAACCCCGGCAAGACCCCGGTGGTGCTCCATTTTCAAAACTCCGCGGGCAAGCGCGCGACGATGGAGCTGGGTGAGGAGTTCAAGGTTCGCCGGGGGGAAAAAATGGAATCGGCGCTGGGACGCTGGATGGATTGAACAGGTGGCATGACAATCTCGGTCAGGTCTTGTTACTGGGACAAGATTGACTCGGTGAAATGAAGCAGTTTGATCACGACCGGGACGGTCATGCCACGGGTGCACGGGCGGAACTTGGTTGCTATGGAATGGCGACGCTGAGGCGGTAAAACTCTCGCGGTAGCGTGGAGGCGTCGAGCGTGACCCGGATGTTTGCGCCCTCTGGAGTCACGGTGACCGGGCCGCTCCAGGGTCCGCCGATCGGGCGACTGGCGACGTTGCCCCATTCATCCGGTTTGAGCGACGTGGATCCTTCGATGGCAATGACGACATCGTCAGGAATGGGATTGGCGAGGAGGAAGAAAAGTTGGCCGTTCTCGAACTGAGGGGCGTTGGAACGTCCATCGTTTTGGGAGGTCGGATCGGTGCCGAGGATTTGTTCGATGCCATTGAGCAGGCCGTCGCCATCGAAGTCGAAATCGAAGGCTGCCCCGGCGTCGTCGCGGCCGCCGGGTAGGTCGGCGAAGTAGGTTTGGGCGTAGCCTTGGTAAGAAGTGATGGGATCGATCTTACGAGTCAGCCAGCCGGCCAGATTGAGGGCGAGCTGTTGGTTGTCGAAGCGGGTGATGTTGGTGCCGGCTCCGTTCAGGTTGAAGAAGGTGTTGCGGTCGAAGTGGCCGATGACGCGGCCATAGCCGGCTTCGACGGCCACGAGTGAGGCGTCATTGCTGGTGACCGGGCGGCTCGACCCCTGACCGCTGGCGCTGTCATTATTGCGCGTGTTGCCTTTGGCTGAGGCGAGTTTGGTGATGGTCGTGCCGGGGGGAACCGGGAGTTGATTGAGCACGAAAGGAGAAACACCTTCGCCATCGAATTGATCCACGTCGGCAAGGACCGGGTGGCTCGGGGTGGTGAAGTCGCCGGAACTACGGAACAAGGAGTAGGTGCCTTGGTCCTGATTGACGACGAGTCCGAAGCGGCTGAGGAAGCTCTGGTCGGAATCGGGAGCGTCGGGCCAGGAGCCGCCGAAGTTCGCGTCCGAAATGAACATGGCGCTGCCTCCGCGTTCGCGGATCCAGGTTTCCACGGCATCGGTCGAAGCCGTGGAATAGGTGGTGTTGTTCGACCCGAAGACCAGCAGGTCCCAGGCATCGAGATCGAAGACCGAGAAATCGATGGCGATGCCTTGCGAGGCACCGCTGGCATTTTCCGCAGTCTCGGTGATCTGGTCGACGATGTAGCCTTCGTTTTCCAAGGCAAGCCGCAGTGAGTTCCAGCCGTGGTTGCCGCCGGAGGTGGAGGTGTTGGTGATGTCGGCGAGCTGTTCGGTGCGTTGGCTGTCGTTGCCTGCTTCGAGGAAACCGCCTGAGCGATCGGCTCCGCGGACGAAAAGAATCCGGCAGGCATCGGCCGCCGGGGAGAGATGGACAATCCAGTCTTCGCCGGGCGAGCTGGGTGCGTTGCCCAGATTGACGGTGGCGCCGCCGCTGACGGTCGTGACGGAGCCCTGCGCGAAGCCACCGTTGCGTGGGTCGAACCAGCGGACCACGAAGTCACCGGCGGCGGCGCTGAGGTCGAGGGTCACGCCACCACTGCTACTATTGTCGCCGTTGTAGAGTTGGACGACGTAGTGGGTGCCTTCGGCGGCGAGGCAGCGGTTGGCGTTGTCGCCGGCACCGGAGACGAGGTCATTGCGGTTGACCATGGTCCAGAAGGGGGCGCCGGAGTTGTTCCAGAAATCGAGGAAATGGCGACAGACGTCCCAGAAATTGTCGCGCGAGCGGAAATCCTGGCAGGTGAGGTCGGAGTTGGGGAAGCCGTAGCCGAAGTACCATTCGACGCCGGCACCGCCGGCGAGGGCATTGCCCCAGAGGGCGTTCTTGCGGCCGTCGACGTGGGAGCTGCCGGGATTGCTGTCGGGTCGCAGCGAGTTCTGGGCATCGCCGGGCTCGTCGCAGGCCACGACCCACTTTTTGCCGGCGGTTGCGGACTGGGTGACCCACTCGAGGGTGTCGCCGAAGACCTGGTTGAAGGCACTGTTCGAAGTCTGAAGCGAGAGGCCGTGATACTCGGAATTCGCACCGAGCAGCGGGGTATAGACCGTGTTTTTCTGACCGGGGTAGGTGTGGAGGACGACCGGATGCTGGTAGGGGTCGTTGGCGGCGAACCAGGCGGCGATCTGTTTACGGACGGTTTCGGAGTTGGTGTTCTCCTCGCCGACATTCCAGTTGAGCGCGAGCTGGTGGCCGAATCGGGCGACAAGCTCGCGGTAGTAAAGGATGCGTTCCCGTCCGAGGGAACCGCCATCCATGCGGTCGTCGTTTTCGGTCTCCTGCGTTTTGAAATGAAGGAACATGCCGCGCGTTCCACCGAAGGAGAAGATGCGGTTCCACTGCTCGAGCTTGGAGACATCGAAGCGGTCGTGGTGGACCTTGTTAGAGGCCCAGCGGGCGTTGTCGGCGGCGGATTCGTAGTCGGCGACGCTGTTTGTTAGAAGGTGGGGGAAGACGTTGTCGTCATCGCCATCAAGACTGAAGGTGAGGAAGGAAAAGGCGTTGAGGCCTTCGGAGGCGAGGTAGTCGATGGCACCCAGCAGCTCGCTGCCTTTTCCGCCCTGCCAGGTGAAGGCGGACATGGTGGCGGCGTTGTAGTCGCTGGCGTGCGGCGACCACGACTTGCGGAGGTTCGGCTGATTCTTCTGATCGTTCGGAGTGGCGTCGATGTCGTCGTAGGCGAGCAGGTTCTCCGGGGCGTCGGTGCCGCATTTCATGAAGAAGTCTCCGGTCTCGGCGAAGCGCAGGTGGTGCTGGCCGACGTATTCGAGGCGGCCCTTGGCGCGCAGGTCGGGGGCGGATTTATCGGTCGCGGCAATGCTGAAGGAGCCCGTGGCGCCATCGAAGAATCCGGCCGACGTGCCTGCGCCTGGGTCGGCATCAACGGCGACGTCGGTGCCGATGCGGAAGGAAAGGCTGTAGTTCCAAGTGCCGACCTCGTTGGGGGTGAAACGCACCTGCCACAGGTTGCCGGCAGTGGCCGAAGTGTCCGCAGCGATCCCGTCGGCCGCATAGAATCCCGGGACCAGATAGCTTTTGCCGGAGGCGGGATGGGTGAAGGTGGCGTCGAGGCGGTAGTCGGCGAAGGGATTGGGAGTCGCGGTTTCCGAGGTGGCGGGTCCGGAGCAGGCGAGGGTCAGCGTGTGCCATTTTTTCTCGTCGCCGGAGAGCGTGACGGTGGCCGACCCCTCGGGAAGGACGGTGACGGTGACTTGATCTGAGGAGCTCTCATCGCTGGTGCTGGTGGCATCGACTTGGAAGACATACTCGCCTTCCTCGAGATCGGAGGCGGTGAGAGCGGCAGTCGCCTGGCCGGCGAGCGTTGCCGTGTTCGGACCCGAGACTTGGGACCAACTGAAGGTCTGGGCGCTGCCATTCGCCGTCGTTGCCTGAAGCACGAGGGAATCGGAGGGCAGCAGCAGCGAGCGGTCGGGACCGGCACTGACGGAGAAAACCGGGGGAGGCCCGTCGACGACGGTGAAAGTGATGGTCAAGGGGGTACCTTCCGTTCCGTTACCGCCTGCACCGGTGAATGGGGTAGCTATCAGAGTGTGGGCTCCGTTGTCTAGGGAGCCGAGAGTGTAGTCGCCAGCGGGGCTGTCGCCGTAGAGAGCATAGGGTGCGACGCTCTCGGTCTGATTGTGGGTGGTCGCTCCAGAAAGCGCGAATTTGACACTGCCCGTCGGATCGGGAGTGGTGATGGCCCGAATGTTGAGGGCGGTGCCGGTCACCGAGGTGTCAATGGTCGCTCCGTCGGGAATGGGATTGAAGCCGGCCACCGGTAAATTGCTATTGGTGTCGATAAGGACCAGAGAATCAACGCTTTGAGCCGACAATTTACTTCCAAATCCGGCCAATGCGATAAGCCCTGCGATTCGGATCAGACCGGTCAAACGATTCATCGAGAACGACTACATCATTGAAGGGCAAAAAGGTAGTCGGCATTTTACGAAAGTTCATTTCAGATTGAACAAAACGGAATAAGGGGTTATAGTGCGAAGCGTGCCCGGCACCCGAGAAGAAGGAGCGACACCTGCGATTGGCATGAACGACCTGGAGAAGCAGGTGGTGGATGTCTTCGTCGATGGCGTGCGCGTGCTTGGATTGCCGCGTTCGATTGGGGAGATCTATGGTTTGTTATTCATTGCTCCTCAACCTCTTTCGCTGGACGACTTCGTCCTTCGTCTGGGCATCAGCAAGGGTTCGGCGAGTCAAGGAC
>NZ_JBATWY010000115.1:0-15322 GCF_049672945.1 Haloferula sp.
CCAGAAACCTTGCCAACCGCTTCACCAGCATCGCTGACATTTTCCTTCGCAAAGTCTTCCGCGCTCAGACCACTGGTGAGTGAAAGGCTAGACGAAAGATCCAGATTGAAATCGCCCTGGCTTCCCTCCTGATATTCCCCGACCACGGTTTCCTCAGCGAGAATGAATTCACTGTCACCCGAGTCACTGGGTTTTACCGTCAGTGCAATCCGTATCTCAGCCGGAACACCGGGTCTCGGACTGGCGGATGCCGACCCCATCGAATAACCGAGCTTGAGGGCTTCGACGGTGTAGACCCCCTGTGGAAGGCCATCGATCCTGAAACGTCCTTGCGCGTCCGTCTCATCCTCGCGTCCGGTGCCACCGATCGAAATGATGGCACCTTCGATCGGATCAAGAGTCGTGCGATCGGAAACCTCACCCATCACGGTGCACTCGCCGACAAGCTGCTCGACGAGCAAGGGATCGCGCGCCTCGGCAGGCACATCGACCGTCGCTTCGGCCGCCGGGTTCCCGTCTACTTCCTCGGGCACCCAGCCTTCCTCCTCCTGATCTCCTGGTGCCAGTGCCGGATCGATTTCTGAAGTCGGAGCAGCATCAGCCACCGCTCCACCCGCCGCCTCGCCCTCGACGGCGAGCGGCACAGGCATCAAGGGAGCGACCACTTGGGAGGGAAAAACCGCCGCGCTCGTCTCCCAGAAGGCGAGAAAAGTCTCTGGCCCGGCAAGCTCACCCAAAGGTCGCCAGGCAGGATCAAGATCGCTCCAGGCCCACGGAGACACCACCGGGGCCCAAGACACTGCATCGTCCTCCTTCGCCTGCCCTTCGACCTCACGGCGGTTCGAACGATCAGGAAGCAGCGAACCAGAAATCGACACACCACTCCCAATGGGTAATGAAACCATCACCTCGCCATAGCAGGGCCCAAGCACCAGCGCAGGGCTCACCGCGAGGACCGCAAGCAGGTTCACCACCCCCTTCACCAAACGAAGGTCCCTCCTTCCAGAGGAGTCACAACGAAGCCGCCAAGCGAACAGGATGGATAGAAACGGATGCGGCATCGGAGACAGGCGGGAAAGCCCATACTCCCAGACACGACGAGCTACGAAGGTGGCCACCGTGACGCTTCCGTCACTTTCGACGGAATCCGCTCCATTTGAAGGTTACAGGACCGTTTGAATTGCGCCCGATCACCCACCCGCTCTCACCTCACACCACCCCCGCGACCACCTGGCCCTCAGAGGCAAGCCATAGAGATCACTCAGGCGATCCGACCTCAACAACTTCCGCGACGGACCGTCGGCCAAGACCTTGCCCTCCCGGAGCATCACCACGCGCTCGATCTCCGGCGGGATTTCTCCGGGATCGTGAGTGACAAGCACCAGCGTGTGACCACTGCGGATCAACTCACGCAAGGTCGAACCAAGCTCGGTCGCCGCCGCAAAGTCGAGCGCCGTCGATGGCTCATCAAGCACCAGCACCTCCGGGTCGTGGGCCAAGGCCCGAGCGATCAGGAAGCGTCGACGCTCACCTGAGGAAAGCGCCCCATATTCCCTGCCAATCAGATCCCTGATCCCCATCCGGTCCACCGCCCGCGAAGCAGCCACCCGTTCTTTTCTTGAAAAACGCATCTCACGCGTCCTGCCATACGCCCCACGAAAGGCCGAAAGCACCACATCAAAGGCCTCTTCCTCAGGATCGAACCTCGCAACTTCCTCCGGCATCACCACACCGATCCGATGGCGGAGATCGTCGATACTCCAACGCTCCTCCCCGAACAGCCGGCAGCACGACTCATCGCGCACCTCAGGCCGCAGCGCACCAGTCAGCAACTTCAACAGCGTGCTCTTCCCCGATCCGTTAGGGCCGAGCACCGCCACACTCTCACCGGTCCGCAAGCTCAGCGTCACGTCGGCCAATGCCGCCACTTCTGCTCCTTCACCCCGCCACACGTTGACCTGTTCAAGCTCGAGGAAGATTTCGCTCACCCCACCATTGCCGTCGGTTTCGATCCGACTGACGAGACAAAACCCCATACGCAGAAAAAAAGGGATTCCCTAACTCCCTCGCACTCTTCAACAAGCACCCGCCATTCACGAGGCTCATCTTGAAGGCCGGCGGACGTCCGCCACGGATTGCCAGCGCATGATCGGCCCTCGCCTTTTCCGTCAACACGAACTCCGTCCCCCGAAAACCCGCACGCCAATAGCCGTCGCCCCGATAGCGGAGATTCTCCAACTTGCCCGCAAGCTCCACCCGGTAACCGCAGCCCGACCCCGAGGAGCGAATCCTGACACCTGCCTGACGCAGCCGCCTCAAGCATTCGGCATCAGTAGCGAGATGGTGGCGAGGGGACGCTGAAACCATTCTGCGAGGCGATGAAACCTGCTTGCGCTCTCCGAGTTTCATCGTCGGCAGGCCGCGCTTGCCATACTCGAGCTTCATCCCCTTCCCCAACTCACCTGCCGTAAGCGTGGAGACCAAAGCCATTCCAACGAATCCGAACATGCATCTCATCATGCATCGTCCGACGCAGGCCATCCCGAGCGCATTCAAACAAGTGGCTCATCGAAAAAAAACGGCTCACGGGAGAACCCCATGAGCCGTGTTGATTGGTTACGTCGTTTCCGACAGCAACAAGGGGACACTTACAGTGCCATGTCCTTGAGCTTCTTCAGTGGGCGGACCTTGATGACGGTAGTCGCAGGCTTGGCCTTGAACATCACTTCTTCCTTGGTGAAAGGATTGATGCCCTTGCGAGCCTTCACGGCTGGCTTGCGAACGGTGACGATCTTGAGAAGACCTGGGAGAACGAATTCACCACAGGCATTTTTCTTCACGTGACCTTCGATCACGTCCGAAAGGCTCTCGAGAACACCAGCCACTTGCTTGCGGCTGAGTTCATTCTCCTCAGCGATTTGATCAAGGATTTGGGTCTTGGAGAAACGGTCTTTAATTGCAGCTTGTTTTTTAGCCATGCCGGGAATTCATTGAATGGGCGACGAATGTCAAGAAACCTGATCAAAAACCCGAAGTTTTTTGCCGGGGAGGGTCCTTCCGAGCCTTCAAAACGAGGTCTTTTCAACCCGTTTCGACCCAACTCGGAGACCGATTCGGACCCAAAGATCCCTCCCATTTTCGAATCAAAAATCCGACCACCAAAATCCCGAAAAAGGAGCTGGAGGCGGAGGGGGGAATCGAACCCCCGATCCCATCGGTTCTCCGCTACCTTCTTTTTTCCGGGCCAATCGCTGGCACGGTTTTTCTAGGACTGAAGCCCTGAAAGACATGCCTCGGTATCAGGCTGGGCCCTAATTACGCATGTCCGAATCTAGCGCTCTGTGCTCGGATCACGGATGCAGGTCCCTCTTGATCAGACCTTGGCGTCATCAATTTGAGGACTAGTCCGAGCGTTTTGCCTGAGTATCTTGTAAAGAATAGAAGGCTATTCCAGCTGGAACCAAACCCAAGATAGCCCTCCCACGCATCCTCTTCAAAACGTTCCAATGAACCATGAAAAATCCAAGTGCAGATAGAGTCAGTCGCCAACGCGGACCCTTTGGATTTCCGAAGGCAAACGGTTTTACTCTCACGGAATTGATGGTTGTGATCGTCATCATCGTGGTTTTAGCAACCATCTCCTTTCTAGGGGCCAACAGGATGAAGGCCAAGGCACAATCGGCCGTCTGCGCTTCAAATCTCCGCCAGGTGGGAATGGCGATGCTGGCCTATACGGCAGACAATCAGAATAAGCTCCCTCCCTTGGCGAAAATCGACCCAAGAACGAGGAAACAATCCGGCATATGGACCTTGGTCCTTGCCAGGGCCGGCTACCTTTGGGACCCCGAGACCCCGGGAACCCCGCGACTCAACGAGGGCGTCTGGGCCTGTCCTGGATGCACGGAGTCATCCAACGTCACGCACATGGGCTATGGCATCGCGGAGGCAACCGTCATTCAGTATGACGATCGGGTGAGCCGGGCCAATACTCGAATTGGGAAGACCGAGTTCGGATCGCTCCGTCTTACCTCGATCCAGAACCCTTCTCGGACGTGGTTGGTGGGCGACGCCGCCCTGGAGCCGGACAAGCTTGAAGGGAGCTGGTATGCCGTCTGGTCGAATCCCAGCAAATGGGGAGGTGGGCACACCCCCGCAGCACGCCATGGAGGAAAAGTCAATGTGTGCATGGTGGACGGACATGTGCAATCCCTCACAGTAGATGAGGTGAGAGAGGGCAACTACACCTTGGACAAATAGCTTTGAGGCAACGAGAATCAGGTTCCCGCTCAGGCACCCCCTTGATCTGAGACCACTAAAGAGCTAGGGTTCCGTTCGATCCGTGACGCTCTCCAAAGATTCAGGACCACCCGGTTCAACCAACATGCCTGCCCTATCGGTGGTTGCATCGAGATTCCGATGGTTGAAGACACGATGGACCCGCTCGGATTCCACGCCCGGACAGGTGCCTCCAACTTGTTCAAACCACCCGTTCGCGCCCCCGCCACCGCGTTCGACCACTTCCTGCCGCATTCTTCTATTTCTCGGCTTCTGTTGCTTCCAGCCTCAGACTCTCGTCGCGGTGGAAGGAACCTCGATTGAGGTCTTCGTCGGCACGGAGAAGAAACCTCAGACCGGACCCGATCTCAAGGTGCCCGCAGGAACCGGGACTCTGCGGTTCGCTGTAAGCCCCCAATCCCTTTTTGCTCGCTACAAACTTCAGGGTCTCGACGAGAACTGGGTTCAACGGGTTGACAACATGTTTCTTCGGGTCGTGTTCTTCAACAGCCACGGGGATCAGATCCAGACCCAATCATTCCCGGTCAGCGGTCGCAGCTCCGGCTGGAAGTACTCGCTCGAGGACTCCCTGTTCACTCCTCGGACCGAAACCGTCGCCGTTCCAAGGGGCGCCGTCTCCATATCGCTCAACATGAGTACGGCTGGACCCTCCTCCCTGGTCGGAGTCTTTGCGATCAAGGATGTCAATGTTACCTCGACGACGAAGCAGGGAGCGGTCTCCAAGGTTCTGATGTCGGACAGCTTCATCCCGGGAACGCAGAAACCACCGTGGAACAAATCCGGTACCCACCCATCGATGGCAACCCGATCAAGATTGGGTGGCGAGGATGGTTCTTCACTTGTTCTGGTGATCGTTGACGATGACATCAGCGCTCACGCCGACTGGGCAGCTCGAATCCGGATTCCTGCTGGTGTCGACGATGGTGGGACCCTGAAGCTAAGCTGGAAGGAAGCCTTCAGCTCGGGATTGGGCGGCAACTTCACGGCGATCTATGAGCGTTTGCCTGCCGGCAACTATCGGTTTCTGGTTGAAGATCTTTCACTGACGGGTGAGCCATTGCAATCCGTCACCGCCGTCTCACTCATCGTCCCGAGGGTTTACTGGAAAAGCTTCTGGTTCTGGGGCACCACCGGGCTGATCCTGTCCCTGATTTCAGTCTTGATCGGACGCTACCTGGTCCGGCGGAGAATCCGTCGCCACCTCGATCAGGAACGGATGATTTCCGAAGAGCGGCGGCGTATCGCACTGGATCTGCACGACGACATCGGTACCCGTGTCTCCCACATCTCGCTGGTCGCCTCCCATGCCGACAATACGATTCAGGACAGGGAAGCATCTCAGGCTTTCGAAAAGATCTCCTCCATGTCGCGCGATCTGATCGGCGCGCTCTCGGAGACCGTCTGGATGCTCAACTCAAATAACGAGGACCTCGAATCGCTGGTCGACTTTCTTTACCGCCTAGTCAACGAACTCTGCCGACTGAAGAAGATCCGCTGCCGGGTAGATGCGGTGTTCATCACGGAAAACCAGCCCATCAGTTACCAGTTCAGGCACAACGTCAGCCTGGCGGTCAAGGAAAGCGTGAACAACGTCCTGAAACACTCCGAGGCCACCAAACTCGACATGAAGATCGAGCTGGAAAGGAACGTCCTACTGATTACGATTACGGATAATGGAATTGGGATTTCCGAGGAAACCCGCAGCTTCGGCCTCGGTCTGGAAAACCTGAATCAACGCATGAAATCCATCGGTGGCACTTGCAGATTCGAACATCTGGAGGAGGGTGGACTTCGGATTCTGTTCGCCGCACCCTTGGAAAAGAAACCCAAAAACCGAAACCGATGATTCCCAAGAAGAAGTCCGTCGTCATCGTGGAAGACGATCTCGACCTCCAGCAGCATCTCATCGAAATCCTGAAGGTCGCCGAAGACATCACCTTCCTTGGCGCGGTCTCATCCGCCGAGGAGGCCGAAAAAAAGATTCCGTCACTCTATCCGGATGTCGTCCTGATGGACATCAATCTACCCGGGAAATCCGGCATCGACTGCATCCGTTGTTTGAAGAAGCAGCTCCCGGAACTTGAAGTAGTGATGCTCACCGCCTACGAGGAGGAGGACAATATTTTCCGCGCCCTCAAGGAGGGAGCAAGCGGCTATCTCCTGAAGTCCAGCAATTCAAAGGACATCCTCGAGGCGATCCGCGATGCCTTTGCCGGCGAATCTCACTTTTCCGGCCCCATTGCACGGAAGATGGCGATGTATTTCCGTGAGGAGAGGGAGATCGAGGACGAAAGGGAATCGCTTTCTCCGCGGGAAATGGAGGTCCTCAAGCTGCTCGCCGCCGGAAACATCCACAAGGAGGTGGCGGATGAGCTGGGAATCACCGTGCCGACCGTCCGGACCTACGTGAGACGCATCTGTTTCAAACTCCACGTGCGCAGCAAGGTGGAGGCGATCATCAAGTACTTGTCTTGAGGACCTCTCACTGGAGTTCCGGCTCCCAGCCGGCTCGATCGCTGCGCTTGATGAAACCTAGGCGCGATGAGTGACACGTTAGGTTTGAACTTCGATCATTCCCTGCGGCTGGACCGGGATGCGCTTATTTATTCGTCGCCGATTCCGGACGCGCTGGCACGGACTCCTGCATGGAGCGCTCTCCACGGAGCAATCGGCCGCCCTCACCCGAAAGCCATAGGTAGTGGTCACTGGGAAGTCCCTCGTAGGTAAGAAACGGATTGGCACCAACCGGAGGATCGTTGGTGCATTTGAAGATGGCGGTCCCCTCGTCGACCTCGTCAAACATGGCGATATAGATCATGGAGGCACCGGCCTTCTTGATCGCGGTGAATTGCGACCAGAGGAATTTGCCCTTCAGTCTGGGAATCCGGTCGAGGGGGTCATCCGGATGCAGGTTGTGCCAACTGAATCCCGGGAAAACGACCGGCAGGAAATCCATGGAGCGATCCCGACACCACTTGATGTCATCCTCGTAATACTTCTCGGCATGAGTGGCCGCCTGTGCGGGGGTGCTGTAGCGACCGGGGGTCCAGGGGCTGATCACGTCCGCGAGTTCCAGCAAATCATGGAACGCCGGATCGGATACCGAATCGCGATACATTTTCCTCCACCCCGTGGGCACGCCAAGCATGACGGAGCAGCCATCGGCCTTGAAAAATTCGACCAGTTCGCGGCATTCCTCGAGCGTGTATTTTCGCCCGTCATTGAAGCCAATCCCCCAGATTGCAACCAGCGGTTTGCCATCGTGATGGAGGTAGGCGGGGTCTTTGCCCATCGCCATCCGGCTTCTGAGCATCTTCCAGTCATCCGATACGTTGCTCGTCTGGCCGGCGCGAAGTCCGCTCAGGTCATACATGACCGCATAAGTCCGACCGCCGCGATTGGCTCCTTCCCGACAGTTCGACAGGACCGTGTCCTTGTGGTGCCGCCCGGATTCTCTTTTGAGGCCGTTGGCGAAGCGTTGCACAAAGACTCCGTCGATGCCGTAGTCCCGCATCCACTTGAAATGCCGCAACACCGTGGTTCGGTTGTGGGAGCTGAAAACGACCGCAGGTTCACCGTTCGCATGCTTAAAGCCAGTGGAAAAGCGTTCTCCAGGGGTGGCTTCAGACATGTCGGGCCACAAATCAACGGTGACGTTCCCGGGGGCAAACGGTTTTGAACCATTTCGCGCCCAATGCGTCCACCCGAGACCGGCGCCATCGTCCGGGCAATTGAACCAACCCTGGTAGCCGGCCATGACCTTGCCTTCCAGCGTGGTGCGATCCACACCATTCACGCTTGGTCCGGTATAGGGCTTCAAGGGATCGGCCCCCACCTCCGCATGCAGCAACACCACGAGAATAGTGGTCGTAAGAATGGTTTTAAGGGAGGTCTTCATCGATCAGATTGAGGCTGACTTTCCGGCAAAAGAAATTGCCTTGGTGAGTTGGGCTTCGAGTTCTCTCCACTTCCGGAAAATGAACCTCATCCTCTTCTGTCTTCCGAAATCCGGTAGTCCACAAAACGAGGACATCCGGCGCTTCGCGACCAAAGACCGATCCTGCAGTTGCTTGGAGATGCTCACGTCGTCCCGAATGCCGAACCATCCAAAATTCGCCAGCGGACAGATTATCTCAGCGTGTCCTCAAATTGAGGACTATGCTGCCTCAGCCAGGCGTGAAAAATCGCGCCCGGATGACGGTTGTTCCACGGACAGCTCCCAAGCCAACCCATCCGCCCCAAACGTATGACGAAACCCTTTCTCACTCTGGTCGCATGGGCGGCATCCGCCTTGTTGTCACAAGCGCTCGTCAGCGTGGATTTCAGCCACTCCTACACCGGTGCTGCGGGCGCGAATCAGAACACCGGGAACATCACGCTGGCCTTCACGGTCGATGGTTCGGGTAACGTGACGCTGGACGCCTCCTGCACCGACCCTGACCCGGCCGCCTACGTCGATGAGTTCGACGGACCAGTCGGCACGGTGAGCGATCCCGCGATGTGGAGTCAGAGCTTTTCGATCGTCTTCTCCCCCGGCGGTAGCGGAAACCTGAGAATCAATAACGCCGGCAGCGGCCTTGCCTTCCAGGGCGGCAATCCCCAGATCATCGATGCCGACACGGGAGGCAATAATGAAGTGATCACCGCGACGGTGACGGCCACCGGAACCCAGTTCGCCCTGCAGGGTGTGAACTATGCCGGACTCGTGGGAGGCATCGGCATGAACGTCTCGGGCACGAACTATGCGCTGACGGGAACCAGCGGCACGGTGGATACCTCCGCCCAGGGCATCAATGGCACCTTCACCATCGCCACGAACTCCACATCTAACAATGTGGGCTTCGTCCTCAGCGGCTTCAGCTTTGATTTGATTCCCCAGGCTCCCCTCACCCCCCTTGTAGTGGATTTCACCCACAGCTACACCGGACCCGCAGGCGAGAACCCCCAGAACACCGGCAACATCACCCTCGCCTTCACGGTCGATGGTTCCGGAAACGTGACGCTGGACGCCTCCTGCGCCGATGCCGACGCCCTTCCCTACGTCAATGAATTTGACGGAGTGGTGGGAGTCCTCCCGGATTCGGCACTTTGGGGCCAGAGCTTCACCATCGTTCTCGCAGCCACCGATACCGGTAACCTGCGGATCGACAACACCGGTGGCGGGCTGGCCATTCAGGGAAACGATCCCCAACGGATCGATAACGACAACGAGGAGATCACCGCCACGGTGACCACCACGGGGGCACAGCTCAATCTGCAGAGCGTCAGTTTCTCCAACGCCGCGCTCGATCCGGCCATGAACGTCTCGGGCACCTCGTATCCACTTGCCAACGGCAGCGGCACGCTCGATGTGTCGGCACAGGGAAGCAGCGGCACCTTCACCATCGCTTCGACCACCAACTCGAATAGCAAAGGCTTCGTCCTCGGCGGCTTCGAGTTTTTCATGACGCCCTCCTCGGGCTCTCAAGGTTTTGACAACGAATCTGGCGATAACCTTTGGACCACCGCTTCCAACTGGAATCCGAACGGATTGCCTGTCTCGCCGTCCGACGCGATCATCGACGGCTACGATGTAATTCTTAGCAGCGCCCTGACCAGCGGACCGTCCGCTCTGCGGATTCTCGACGGTTCGTTGACCATCCGTGACACGGGTAGTCTTCCCCTCGCTTCCATGAACATCGGCGAGGTGCTGGAAGCGGATGTCCGCCTGGTGCTCGAAGGCTCGACGGCCTCGCTCAGCCACACAGGCAGCGGGGTATTCACCGTCGGAAGCTCGACCACGGTAGAAACGATCCCCGATAACGACGGCAGCAGTCCACTCGACCTGGACAACGGTGAATTGGTTCTCGAGATCGGCTACGAGTGGATTCTTGACGGGCGTGACTACACTGGAAGCTACACCCTGGGTGACCGTTTCGTCCTCGCCAATTTCGGCACCCTGAGCGGCCCTGGATTCGGCAGCGGCAATGAGAACGGCTTCTCCGACACCGCCGGCTTCCGGACCCGCAACTTCGACCTGCCCGCGAATCGGAAACTCCAACTGGTATCGACCGCGACCTCGATCTACTACGAGGTCGTCGCGAAAGTCGCCGCCACCGGGCCGAACATCATCATCGTCAATGTCGACGACATGGCCGGTGGCCAGCACTTCAACTTTGAAGGACGCGACTGCCTGACGCCGACCCTCGATTCGCTGGCATCGAACGGCCTCAACTTCACTTCGGCCTTCGCCGCTTCGACCGTCTGCGGCCCCTCACGCTATGCGCTGATGACCGGTCGCTGGGCTTCGCGCAATACCAGCGCGCAATTCATCGCTCGCTATCCCCTCGGCACGCTCGGGCGCTTCGGCGTCGCGGACACCGAGCTCGAGAACGACAACCAGAACCTCGGTGCCTGGCTGCAGCAGGCGGGCTACCGGACCGGTCTCGTCGGCAAGGGCCACTTCACCGACGACGACCTCAACAATACCGGCAGCTGGGCGGCCAAGGGCTTGATGACATACCCGGCAGGCGCCGACCCCAGGACCGATGCCACGACCAATGCCAAGATGAAGCACAACCACCGCGTGCTCTGCCAGCGGATGCAGGCTTTCGGCTTCGACTACGTCTCCAGCTACTACAAAGCCAATCTGGCCGAACTCCGTAACAGCAAACTCAACGTCCACAACCAGGAATGGATCACCAAGGGAGCGCTCGACTTCATCGAGGAGAACAAGGACGAACGCTTCTTCCTCTACATGGCGCCGACCGTGAACCACGGGCCGGTGCGCAACGATCTGAGCTTCACGCTGAGGGCCGACGAAGGCTACACTGGCGCCGGCTACCTGCCGGACGAGGATTACTCGTTCATGCCCACCCGGCAGAGCATCATCAACGAGGTGAACGGTGCCGGCAAGGAACAGATCTCCGCACGCGAAACCTGGATCGACTACTCCGTCAAAGCCATCGTCGACAAGCTCACCGCGCACGGCATCCGCGACGACACCCTGATCATCTTCACCTCCGACCACGGGGAAAAGGATCTGAATTCCACGAGGCCGGGACAGGGTCCGGTGATCTGGGGCAAGTCCACGCTCTACGACCTCGGCATGCGGGTGCCGCTGGTGATGAACTGGCCCAATGGCATCACTTCGCCGGGACGTGTCTATGACGAGATCGTCAGCCAGGTCGATCTCGCGCCGACTCTGCTCGCATTGACCGGTGCCGCCGGCCTGCCGACCCGCCCGGTCGACGGTGTCAGTCTGAAGCCGGTGTTTGACAGCGCCAGCGCCCCGGCGGTGCGTCAGGATCTACTTGGAGAAATCGGCTACGCCCGCGCCGTCCGCACCAAGGATCGGAAATACATCGCCGTGCGCTACGACCCGACGATCGATGGCCAGATCGCGAACTCAAACTACTTTTGGCCACGGAAAGAAGCCAACTATACGCCCAACCCCGCAGAGCTGACCGAGCCGCGCCCCTATTACGTCAACAACACACAGCTCGGCTCGCTGGGGGCCATGTCCAATTACCCGCAGTACTACGACGACGATCAGCTCTTCAACATGACGGCCGATCCGACCGAGGATACGAATATCTACGGCCAGGAACCCGCTACTGCCTACGATCTGAAGAAACGTCTGGCGAACTATCTCGCCGACTTCCCGAACCGACCCTTCCGCCAATTCAACAATGGCTCGACGGAGTTCTCCCCTGCACCGGTTTCGGCCCCGGCTGCCCCCACCTCGGTGAGTTCTCAGTTCGTGGATCTGAATACCATCCGACTGGATTGGTCGGATACATCGAACAATGAGCTTGGATACATCATCGAACGCTCCATCAACGGAGGGGCCTTTGAAATGGTGGCGGAACTCCCTTCCGGGACCACCTCGACCGACGTCGCTCCCGTGGATCGCTCAAAATACAAACCGGACAATAGTCATCTGGATACCTTCAACTATCCTGCCAACTACACTCCGGCGAACACCTACTTCCTGCCTGATCTGAACATCGCGCTTGATCCGAATGAAGAGGACATCGTGTTGCGGGTTTCCGCATACAATGCTCTAGGCACCTCGCCGGCGGCCAATGAAGTCGACCTGCTCACTCCGGATGCCTGGCGCTTCCGCAGCTTCGGCGATGTCGATCCCGAGCTGGATGATCCGATCAGCCAGTGGGATTTCGATGCGGATGGAGATGGTCAGGCCAACTTGTGGGAATATGCCTTCGCCACCAATCCCCGGCTGGCCTCCTCGGTGGCCCGCTGCGAAGGGAAAACCACGGTGGTGGGAGAGAACACTTTCCTGGAATACCTCGTTCCCCGTGACGCACGCCGGATGGTCCAAATCTCCGGCAGCGTGTCGGAAAACCTCTCCTCCGGCTGGACCGGTGAGCCCGCCTGCGTGGTGGTCGAGGACGAGCCGTCCCACCTGCTGTTCCGCGCCACCGCCCCGGTGGAGGACAAGACACGCCAATTCATCCGGGCAGAAATTGAGGAACCTTGAGATCCGGCTTGAAGCTGCGCCCTTGGGCTCATCATCGAAACGCGCTGTTACGCCCGGCGTCGCAGCGCAAAAGTCCAAACGTCTGAACTCCGAAGTGCTGGGGATGCTCGCTAACGCCGGAACTGAAAGACCTTTCCGAGCTTCCGACCGAAGCATCGGCGACTGAGGCGAGGCGCTTGAGGAAGCTTCCTACGAATGGCGGAAGCAAGTATTGGAGGTGAGGCGACAGGGCAAGAATGCCCTTGCTCCCTTTCCGATCTTCGATCTTTCGACCCCACGCTATTCCTCCACCGTGCGATAGATCGTCCGGCCGTTCGCTTTGGTCAGAAAGATGACAAGGCTGCGGTTTTCATTCGCAACTGGCCAGCGGGTCGAGGCGAAGACCTTGTCATTCGCTTCGGCGCGCTCGCTCATGGTGACGTTGTAGAAGGGCTTGCCCTCGGCCTCGGTCGGGCGCGACTTCTGGGTCTTTCCCGCTTCGAGAACGAGTTCGGTTTCACCCATCTCCACCACCACGGTTTTGGGCGTGTGGTTGACGAAGTAAAAGTCGCCGGGCTTGAAGGCCTCATCATCGAGCCGGACAAGGGCAGGGACGAATTCCGCGGGATCTTCCGTCGCCAGCAGGACCGCGAAGGACTTGCCTTGATCGGGCAGAGTGATGGTGCACAGCGGGGCATCCTGATCGGGAGACTTGAGCTCCACCGAGCGACCGGACACCGACATGGGTTCGGAGAGGCCCGAGGAGGGAAGCTCGAAGACGTCGGATTTCGTGGTCCCCGTTTCCAGCCATACTTCTGCGGGTTCCTTGCTGGCCTCGCAGGCCAGCAGGCGCAAGGTGATGCCTTTTTCCGCTCCCTCGACCCGCTGGGCGACAAGAAAGAGGCTGACGAGGGTCATAAACATGAGTGGTAGGCGGAGGATCATGGCTTGGATGGGTTCGTGGTTTGTAGAAAGAATTTCACTCGGCCGCAGCCAGGGGCGTCAGATCTTCATCGACCGCCTGATAGGTAAGGCGCCCGGCAGCATTGCTGCGGTAGAAAAACACGTAGCAACGGCTCCCTTCCCGGTGCGGCCAGCGGGTATTGGCGAAGGGACGTGCCTTGCCGGCATCCGGCTCGAAAAAGGTGACCTGATAAAAAGGTTTCTCACCGCGTGGCGGTGCCTTGGCAAAGACCGTCTTGCGCGGGCGGATCAGCAACTTCTTGCTGCCGAGGGTGGCTCCGATATTGACCTCCGAGGCGTTGAAGAAGAGCACGCAATCCGCCCCAAAACGGGGTTCCCTGCCATCAATGACATGGACCTTGAAGCTGGCTTTGACGGGTTCCAGCAGGAGGATGAAATCCTTGCCCTGGTCCGGCAGCGCGACCTTGGCAACGGTGCGGAAACCGGACTCTTGTTTCGCATCCGGCATCGCGAGCATGAAGTTGCGGGAAGCGGGCTTGAAGGAATCGCTGAGCCCGCGTGCCCCAACCTGAACCGGACTGCCCATGACCTCACCGGACTGCGGCAGGAGCTCGGCGACCGGACCTCCGGGGACCAGCAGCAAGGCGCGGACGCTCGGCTGGCCGGGCTCGGCGGCAAGCGTCAGGGAACCGACCAGACAGGTGACGAGCGGAAGGACTTTGGACAGGAGGCGGAACATGATGCCGAAGCAAGCTTGGGTTTGATGGTGGATCATCAGGAAATCTCCTGAGGATTGAGATAACGAAAGGATACGATATTTAAACGGCGACCGAAGGCGAGATTAACCTCGGTGAGCGTCCCGGGATCATAGGCCACATCCGCGGGGTCGACGTAGTCCGGCACGCGCTGGACCTCGGCTTCACACCATGCGCGCGCCAACACCTTCTCACCCGAGCCATCGCGTGCCTCCCCATAGCCACGGACCACGAAGGTGTCACCGCGCACGTTGACCAATGGGCCCAGCGTGGTGAGCAGGTCAGCCTGTTTCACGTAGCCCGGGGCGGTCACCGATTTGGCACCGGCCTCGGCCTCGGGAAACGGGAACCCCTGCTCGCTGGCCTCCGATACACTCAGTGCACGCTCACCCTGGCGGTAGGCTTCGTTGATCGAGACGTCCGGATCGTCGAGCGCACTCTGCAGCGCTCCGGACAGCGCCAGATCCTTGTCATCACCGGGACGGCGGTTGATGAAGTCCGCAATGGAAAGAAAGGGACCGCGGAGGCGCACCTGCTCGACGATTGCAATGGCGAGTTCTTCGATCTGATCGTCGTCGAGACTGCGAAATCCAAGCCACTGCTCGGGATCCGCGGAGTCGCTCAAAGTGGAGTCGTCGATCTCACCGCCAGCCGGAGCTAGCAGGGCGGCGATCGGAGTTCCATCCGCAGCGGTGAGTTCCGTTTCCCTCTGCAGGTTGGGCGTCGGGTTGATGGGCACCTCGCCGCCCTTGAGTCCTGACAGGAATCCCTTCCACGCCGCCACCGAAGTCGAGTTCACGTTGAACATGCCATCCACCATCAGATAGGCGGCGACGCGCTCGGCAGCGCGGGTCGACGGCTTGGCGGATGGAAAGATGTCTTTCAG
>NZ_JBATWY010000116.1:0-2426 GCF_049672945.1 Haloferula sp.
CGGCGATGATCGTCCACCAGCTGGGGATGAGGTTTGCGAGGGAAGTCGGGATACGCGCCGGCCGGGCCCGCCTGAGTTATGAGAAACTCTATCATGCGCTGACGAGTCATCTGGTCAGGGCGATTGATGCCGCGGGGCTCGAGGGGTTCGGTCACGAGCTCGACCCCAGACACGTTACGCGGGACAGGCGCAAGCGCCTGTCCCCCATAGAATCAGGCATTCAGGCCTTAACCTGACGCGAATGGAAGCTGATGAAGAAGGGGTCTACAAGCTCGATCTTCTGGGGAACAAGATTCCCGTTACGGAAATGAAAGCCGTATCATCATATTCCGCGAGCCGATTCCGGATCGTAAGTCTATTCCGAGTGCCGGAGGTTGCTGAGATTGTTGCCACAGGGAATGCGGCAACTTCAATTGGAAAATCACAGGGATCAGCCGCATTTCTCAAATCAGAACCATGAAATTTTCACATCCTATCAAGAGTCTCGTTCAAGCGCTCACACTAGTTGTCGCCGTCCCGTCATGCACCAATACGGCATTCATTGGTCACGACAGGGCCTACGATGCTAATCTAACCATGGCTGCCGATCTGACATCGGTGCTTTCGCTCAACGCGGGATACGAAGGTCGGTCATACGTGGCAGTGCCTCCGGAAAATGCGCTTCATTGGAAGAAGCTCGTGAATCCCAGTGACGTGGCTGAGGGTGAGGCTTTGTCTACCCTGAGTGCGGTGAAAGTTCAGCGTGTCGCCGTAGATGATAAGCTCTCTGTCGGAGATAAAGCGATCGCGGTGGATTCTGTTGCTTGTTCTGCGACAGGAGATGCGGCCGACGCAGTGGGTAAATCCATTGAGACCGCCCCGGAGACTGCAACGAATCCTCCTGAGGACACGGCCGCCGCAGAGGCTGGTTCGATTGCGACTGATCCCGCATCGATCAATACAGGCGAGACGGTATACAATTAGAAAAACGAAACAGCAATTGCGCTACATCAACGAATAGCGGGCCGTGGGAGATCTAGGAGGTGGCGCACCCTCGTGCCGCTACGCAGGAGATTGCCTATTGCTTGATTGGATATTGGTGAATGAGCGGGTCTTCTCCATCTCTATCTCGCAAAGTTAGTCTTTTGTCGGGCCACGTCGATCACGCAGGAAGTCGACGCTTTGAGCGACGGGGGCGTCGCTCCTCCATGCGCGTCTAGAAGCCGCCTTGCGCGCCTATAGCGCGTGGTAACGCGCCACTCCAGAGGCTTTTTGTTGTACGCCAAATTGACACCGTATTACGTTTCCAAATTGTCACTGTAGAGTTCGGCACTTTCCTTGACATGAAAGGCCCGGCGGGGCCTTGTGAGGGCCTTTCATCTCAAGAAAAATGCCTTTGGGTCGATTGGGATGACACAAAAAATCACCCGATATCAATTCGGTGAAAAACCGTGCCAAACCACGACCACAGGGTGGAAATTCACACCGAGCCTTACAGAAGGCCGCGTTGTTCGACGAGCAAAGAGCATTGCCGAGCCTGCTCTGGAGAGTCTGTATCGAAGCAACACCCGAGCGGCACGAGCTGCCCCCGAAAATTTGGCAGAGGAAAGTCCAGAAAACAACTGGCACAGTGAAGACGCGGTCGCGCCCGCCCTTGGGTTGCGCCAGCAGGCCGGATGGCACCAGATCGCCGAAGATCTCTTCCGCTTGACGTCTACATAGGGAAGTCAGGCTCACCGCCTTTCTGCGGATTGATTGGCCAGCCCGGACAGGTGCGCGGCCATAAAGGGCCCTCGACCAGCCTTTGAACATTGGAGTCCTGTAAGTCACTCGTAACGTGTAGCTACTACAGTGCCAGTAGTTCCAGAAATCGTCCCAAATCCACCTTAAGTTAGAGCCATTCTTGACTGACCCCTTTCTGTTTCTGTTTCTTGACCCCCTTCTGTTTCTTGGTCACACAGGATCTAACAGAACCAGCGGATTTCCGGCCACTCTTTTATCCCGAGATCGGGCTTAAAACAGTGCCATTCTTGACCCCTTTCTGTGGGTTTCCTCCGTCCGGCTATCCGGGGATGGCCGTGATGGAGGATTTGAAGACGTTCCTCAGACCCAAACTCGGCCGGCCGTTCTGCCGAGTGGATGGGAGAATGCGGTAGTCGACCAACCTCAGTTGGTTCAAGCAGTTGGATGATGAGGTTTGTGCGCCTTCGAGGCGATCATGCCGTAGATGGCGATCACCACGAAGCAAAGCAGTGGCAGAACGAAGGATGCCCTGACGCTGGCAAGCTCCATGAATCCAAGATCCACGGGAGGCCGACGATACCGCATTTAAAACCCATGGATCATGTCCGTCATTTGATTGAAGCTTCGGAGGCGCGCCATCGACTGTATTGTGTCATCCCGGCCAGAGCCCGGCGGTGTATGGGAGCTTCGACGTTGCCCCCGCC